>NZ_BAAADB010000004.1 GCF_039522025.1 Deinococcus depolymerans
CAAAGCAGCCGCTCATCGGCGGCGCCTTAAGACGCCACCGGCCACCTTGTAAAGACCGTGAGCAACGGCCGTCGAGGGCTTAACGGGGGTTTTCGGGTGATTGAGGCTATAACGCGTATGCGTGGACAGCACGACGCTGCGGTCGCGGGAGATGTTCCCCAGAATCTTGCGGATGAGGGTCCGGCCATCTGGATCCACGCCCGCCGTGGGTTCATCCACCACGAGAATTGACGGGTCGCCCAGCAGCGCGGTGGCCAGGGCCAGGCGGCGTTTCATGCCGCCTGAGTAGGCGCCCACACGCAGGCCCGGGTCAGGGAGTCCGACCGTATCGAGCGCGCCACGTACGTCCGCGTCCGTGAGGCGCTGGCCACGCAACTGCGCGAAGAAGCGCAGGGTTTTGCGGGCCGACCAGTGCGGGTAGAACTCCACGTGCTGTGGAACGTACCCCAGGCGCTGCCGGTAGACAGCGGGGTCGTCCATGGGGGTGCCGTTGTAGATGAGGGTTCCAGACGTGGGAGGGATCAGGGTGGCCATGGTTTTGAGCAGGGTGGTTTTCCCGGCGCCGTTGCGGCCCAGGAGGCCCGTGACCCCACCAGCGAGGTGCAAATTGACGTGCTTCAAGATGGCAGTTCGGCCATAGCCTTGGTGGACGTCGCGCAATTCAAGATGATCCATAGGTAGAAGACAGGCTACGGCGCAATCGCCGTAGCCTGGGTCTTACCGGTTTCACCCGAGGAGATCAGGTGCGTGTGCCGGTTGCCCATGTCGCCGACGTAGTAGCCGTACGTGTACGTCCAGTACTGCTTGTTGGGCGTGAACGGGTTGAGGTAGCAGCCGTTGTCGGTGACGCACTTCGTCTGGCTGTACGTCTGACCGGTGAAGGCGCCGTCCGCTTTGGCCGTCGCCGCCAGCAGGCCCATCACGCACGCGCCGGCCACCAACATCGCTTCGAGTTTCAGTTTCATAGGTTCTCCTTTTGAGCACCGCTGCCTGCCGCGCCGCCGAACAGGTCCGGCAGCTCGTCATGCAGGCGGTTGTCTCCGTGTGAATTGATCAGTCGTCCCGACTGCAGGAACAGAATTTCGGCCTTCTGGTCGGTCAGAATCGTCTGGGGCGTCGCTTCACTCCCCAGCGTCTTATGGGCGTACGTTTCGTTCTTGTCGTGGAGGTACGTGAACTTCAACTTCATGACCGCTGCGTATTTGCTCTGAAATGCCAGGGGATCTTTGGAGATCACGATCAGGTTCATGTCGTTGATCCCGGGAATGTCGTGGAGGCCTTTGAGTTCCTCCACGCACGGGACGCAGTTGTAGTCCGCCACCATGATGAGGTTCCGTTCGTGCTGCCCGAGGAGATCAGCCAGTTTGACCGCGCCCTTGGCCGTGGCGAAAGTGTGGTCCGGCAGGGTCTGCTCAGGGCGGTACTTCAGTGACCGGTCAATGAAGGGGTATTTCGTGACTTCGGTGCGGCCATGATCCGAGACTTTCTGGTAGGCGAGGACGCCTCCTGCAGTGCAGAACAGGGCGAGGGCGGCGGCCGTGATCAGGGTGGGTTTCACTGAGCTCCTGAGGTCAGCTCGACGCTGGTCTGCTGCGGACCAAGCGCCTGTGGGCAAGTGTGTCCACACGCGGCCGTTCCCTCGGCTACTTTGGGGTCAGGGAAGGGGGTGATGACCGTGATCGGCTGCCCATCGCCCGATGTCATCGACAGACCACCACCATTCCTGCCGTCCGGTTCAGCCTTGGCTGAGCCCATCATCGCCGTGAGGATCACCATGACCCTGAGCACTGACCGTTTCATTTGGAAGCCCTCTTTAACATGCCGAGAGCCTAGACACTGGCCGTTGAGGCGCCGTTGAGGTGAATGCGCTCCTTTGTCGAGGACGGCCGTGACAGACGCGCCACTGCACCTGATCCTGGAGGGGAAGTACCTGCAGGCGCTCGAGCACGTTCAGGGCCTGTCGTCGCCGACGCCCCGCGATGAACGGTGGGCGGGCGTGTGTCTGCTGAACCTGGGGCGCCCGCTGGAAGCGCGCGCGGTCCTGATGCGGGCCAAGGGCCGCGGCTGCGCGCCGGCCGCCATCGAACTGACAACCACCGCACGCCTGATGGGTGATCTCGTGCGGGCGCAGGGGCACCTCGCGCGGTTGGACCTCGCCGCGCTCGGGGCCTTCGACCGGGCCCTGGCCGAGCGGGAACGTGGCGTGCTCCGCTTCGCTCAGGGTGATCTGCCTGGCGCGCGCGACGCCCTGGAACAGGCTTGGGAGGCAGCGGCGGCGTCCCCCCATGAGCAGGCGCTGCTGCCGGGCATCTGTCAGACGATCGCGTACGTGTGTCTCGACCAGGGTGCGTCCAGCACCGCCCTGCATTACATCGGGCACGCCCTCCCCTACGCCCACCCGGCCAAACGTGTGGCCCTGTTGACACTGCAGGGCGCCTGTCACCTGTTCGAAGGGGACTTCGAACTCGCCGGCACGTGCCTGGCGGAAGCAGAAGCGGCCGTGACACTGGCCCCACAACAGCGGCCCACGCTCTTGTACTACCAGGGAATGCTGTATCGGTATGTGGGCCAACCGGCCAAGGCCAGTGCCCTGTTCCACGCGTGCACGGCCGCCAGTCGTGAAGTGCAAGCGCTCAGCACGGAGTGCTATGCGGAACTGGGAGCCTGCGCCCTTTGTGCCGAATGTGGTGACTTCGCCCAGGCGCACCTTCACCTGGCCCGCGCGCAGGCGATCACCGGCTCGAGCCGCCTCCAAACAGTGATTGATCTGCGCGCCAGCCAGGTGCTGATTCAGGACGCACCCGAGCGGGCCCAAACACTCTTACGAGAGGTCTACGCACAACTGCAGGCGTTGGGCCTTCACCGCGAAGCTGGTTGGGCCAGTTTGCAACTCGCCCGGGCGGCGCAGGTGCTCGGAGATGAGACTGGTCTGCGAGGCGCGCTGCGCCTCGCCGCTCAGTGCCGGGCCGCGACCGGTGACTCCCGGGCCGTTGCCCTGGAATTGCGGGCCACTCCGGAACTTGTCCCTGCCCTGGAAGCTGCCGGGCCCGCCGGCCAACTGTTCCTCAGCGACTGGCAGGCCATGACGGGCGCGACGCCGCTGCACCTGAACATCACCGCGCTCGGCGCGCCCTCTCTGGTGCTGGACCGCGTCACCGTGCGGCCCAATGCCAGCCTCGCCCGGAGCGTCGAGTTGCTGGTTTACCTCACCCTGAAGGGTGGAGCAAGCCTGGAACGCGTCCTGACTGACGTCTTTCCTGACCGTGACCCACAGTCCGCGAGGGTCTACTTTCACCTCATCCGCGCTGAACTGGCGCGGATTGCGCCCGGGCTGAAGATCGTGTTCCAGCGGGAGAGCCGCCAGTACGAACTGGAGACCTGCGGCGTCCGCGTGACGGTCGATCACTTGGAGGTGCGACGTGAGCTCACGGCGGGTGGTATAGATGGAGTGACCCGCGCGCTGGCGCTGTACCGTGGCCCGCTGCTCCCAGATTCGGACAGTGAGTGGGTGAGAGAGGAGCGAGACGATTTGGAATGGTCCATGGTGAGGGTAGGTCTCGAGTTGGTCGAGGAGTACTTCGAACGCGGCGAAGATCAGCTGTGTCTGGACTTGGCAGGACGACTGCTCGACATCGAACCGTTCAATGAAGCCATCCACACCTTCCTGATCCGTGCGACCGAACGCCTGAGTGGGACCATTGCGGCGCGGCAGGCCATGGCCCGCTCACAAGCGCAGTTCCGGGATCATGTGGGCGAAGTGCCGTTGACCCTCAAACAACTCCAGATCACCATGCAGGCCTGATCCGTCTTGAGCTGCTCCCAGAATTGTGGATAGGTCAGCTGACATGTTGCAATTTAGGAAGCAGGAGCAGAAAGTGCGTCCTGGAAGGCATCAAGCTCGGAAAGTTCCAGTTGAATCGCTTTACGACGCACTTCTGGGATAAACGAGAACCGAACGGTTCTCGCTAACGCTCCCCAATCCGGCCATGTTCCCAGTGGTCTGGGCGGCACATCCTGATCCGCCAGGTGGCAGAGCAGATACGCCAGCCCTGAGAGACACCACCACCGCATCACGCCCTTTTTGCTGTGCTGCGCGAACCGCTCCAGGCCGAACCGCCCCTTGATGGTCTTGAAGAAGCCCTCGATCCGCCAGCGTCGTTTCCCGACCCTGGCCAGGTATTTGCCGCCCAGGTTGATGTTCGACATCACGAAGCGCTGCTCTGGCTCTTTGTTCCGGTACAGCCATCTTGGGCAAAACGGACGCCCATGAGGACGCCTGCCCGCATGCCCACGAGACGTACATGGTGGGTTTCAGACCCTGGAGTTGTGCCTTGTACCCGCGGGTCATCAGCTCGTGAATGGGTGTCCCATTCGCGAGTGTTCTGTTGCGCCGGACACCAATCACGATGTCTATTTCTCTTTCCAGGACGGCCTCAATGAACTCCGCACTTTCGAAGCCCCCGCCCCTTTTGCAGACGGGGGCGGCGCTTCCCCTGAAGCATGACGGGTGGAACAGTGCGGAGCAGTTTGAGGGCTAACGCGGCGGGTGAGGACGTGCCTTTTCCACGCCAGATCTGAAAGGCCCAGGGGAGCTTCAGGTCTCTACAGCAGATGTACAGGACGACCAGGTGAACGCCGTTCACGGCGTTCAGGACGTGCATCCAGTCGGAGAGTCCGGAGAACTTTCCTGCTTTTTCGAGACTGGTGAGGTCGACCAGGAATTCGAGCCGGGGACGCTGGTGTGGAGCATGTTTCCCCGTGTCATTGAAGAGCTGAAGTGCAGCCTGGCGCATGAAGCGGCAGAGCGTCCGGAGATCCCAGCTCGTGTGGTTGAGGAATCGACTGATCGCGGAGGGCGATTTGACGGTTGCGCGAGTGGGCAGGGGACGGCCGGAACCGTCGAGGAGGAGGTCCAGGAAGACCTGAAAGGAGTCGCGATGTTGTTTGCGCGAGAAGCAGGTGAGGATGTCAGAATAGAGCCGTCTGGCACGTGCATTCTTTGGGTTCACACCTCATTCTGAGGCCAAAGTGTCGTGCCAGACGTCCTTTTCTCAAACTGCAAGATGTGAGTTGACCCGTTTCCCAGGTTCGATCTTCGGCCTGGAAGACCTCACGAACATTCGAGACCGCACCGAGGGACGCGCACACCCGAAGGCCGGCCCCAGGGCCAGACGGTCGAGGCGTCGCCGTTCCCAGTGGTCGTTCGCGGAACTCCAGGCGAACCTGGCGTACAAGGCTCCGCTGCACGGCTCGCTGGCGGTGCAGGTGGACGCCGATTACACCAGTCAGGCGTGCCCACGTTGCGGGCACACGTCGAAGGGGAACCGGCCGAACGCGGGTCTGATGTTCATGTGCGAGGTGTGCGGTCATATGGGTCATTCCGACAGGGTGGCGAGCGTGAATATTGCGTTGCGAACGTTGCTTGTCCGGCAGGACTGGATGAGTACGGGTGCCTTGTCAATGCGCCCTGATGTGTCGGATGGTGAAGTCGAAGCCGCTCGCCTGTCGAGGTACGCGGAGTTGCGATGGAATCCAGACACAAACCCGTGACTTCAGTCATGGGTCATTGCAGGGTCAGCAGCACCAGCGTCAGCGAGCGCGCCGCGACCAGCCAGGGCCGCTGCGTGACCAGCATGGTGAGCCCGCGCGACGGTGCGAGCAGGGCCGTCATCAGCAGCAGCTGCACCGCGTAGCGGACGCTGGCGACCAGCGGGACCGGGTACTCGGCCGTCAGGTGCTTGACCGTGGCGTCCAGGCACGCGAACAGCAGCAGCGCGCCCGCCAGCAGGGCCACGCCGCGCAGGGGCAGACGCGCGTGATGGCGGGCGCGGTCACGCGGACCGGCCGCGCCGGGAGGACAGGGCGGGCAGGGAAGGGCGGGGCATCGCGGCCCACCATACGCGCATTCCAGCCTGCCGCCGCTATGCTGCCGGGCGTATGGCGACCGACCCCCTGAACCCGCTGATCGTGCAGGCGGACCGCAGCGTCTTCCTGGAGGCGTTCAACCCGCGTGCCGACGCGGCACGCGCGGCCATCGCGCCGTTCGCGGAACTCGTCAGCAGCCCCGAGCACCTGCACACGTACCGCGTGAGCCCGCTGTCGCTGTGGAACGCCGCGAGTACCGGCATGACCGCCGACGCCATGCTGGGCGCACTGGAAGGACACGCGAAATTCCCGCTGCCGGGGAACGTCGTGACCGACATCCGCGAACTGGTGGGCCGCTGGGGCCGCCTGACCCTGGACCGCTTCGACGAGGCGCTGATCCTGTCCGCCGCGCCCGGCGACGGCCCGCTGCTGAGCGAACTGGCCCGCCACCGGGCCGTGGGGCCGCTGCTGCGTGAACGCATGAGCGACGTGGTGTACACCGTGGACGCCGGGGCGCGCGGGGAACTCAAACGCGCCCTGATGGACGCCGGGTGGCCCGTCGACGACCGCGCCGGGTACACCCAGGGGGCGGCGTTCCCCGTGACCCTCGCGCCGGACCTGACGGTGCGCGACTACCAGCGGGAGGCGGCGCAGGCGTTCTACCAGGGCGGCAGCGACACCGGCGGGTCCGGCGTGGTCGTCCTCGCGCCCGGTGCGGGCAAGACCGTGGTCGGCATGGTCGCCATGAGCCTCGTGGGGCAGCGGACGCTGGTGCTGACCACCAACCGCACCAGCGTGAACCAGTGGCAACGCGAACTGCTCGCCAGGACGGACCTGACCCCGGACGACGTGCAGGAGTACGCGCCGGGCCGCCCCGCCGGGCGGGAACTGGCCCCCGTGACACTGTGCACGTACCAGATGCTCACGCACCGCCGTCCCGGAGCGCCCGCCGGGGAGGAGCATCCGCACATGAGCCTGATCGGCGCGGCCGAGTGGGGCCTGATCATCTACGACGAGGTGCACCTGCTGCCCGCCCCGGTGTTCCGCCTGACGGCCGGCGTGCAGGCCCGCCGCCGCCTGGGCCTGACCGCCACCCTGGTCCGCGAGGACGGCCGCGAGGGTGACGTGTTCGCCCTGATCGGCCCGAAACGCTACGACCAGCCCTGGAAGACCCTCGAGACGCAGGGCTGGATCGCGGCCGCCACCTGCGCCGAGGTCAGGTTGCGCCTCCCGGCCGACGAGCGGCCCGCGTACGCCGCCGCGCCCGACCGGCAGAAGCACCGGCTGGCCGCCGTGAACCCCGCCAAGCGCGCCGCGCTGCGCGCCGTCCTGGCCCGCCACCCGGACGCCCCGACCCTGGTGATCGGTTCGTACCTGGACCAGCTGGACCTGATGGCCGCCGACCTGGAGGCGCCGCTGATCAGCGGGAAGACCCCGCAGCGCGAGCGCGAGCGGCTGTTCCAGGCGTTCCGCGAGGGGCGGCTGCGCACGCTGCTGCTCTCCAAGGTCGGGAACTTCGCGCTGGACCTCCCGGACGCCGAGGTGCTCGTGCAGGTGTCCGGCGCGTTCGGGTCCCGTCAGGAGGAAGCGCAGCGGCTCGGGCGGCTGCTGCGGCCCAAGGCCGACGGACGCGCGGCGCACTTCTACTCGCTGGTCACCCGCGAGACCGTCGAGGAGGACCACGCACACCACCGGCAACTGTTCCTCGCGGAGCAGGGCTACACGTACGACATCCTCGACGAGAGCGAACTGTCAGCGCCGGGCGTGCATTGACACGGCGCCGTTCCCTGCGCAGGATGCACGTACCCCATGACCGACCAGACTCCCAAACGACGCGGACGGCCCCCCAGGGTGCGGCCTGAAGAGACGCCCACCCCCGCCGCGCCGGCACCGGCCAGAGCTTCCCGCTCCAAGGCGGCCCCGGTCCTGCCGGAACCCACCTTCGTGCCCGAACGCCTGACCGTCCACGCGGGCCTGACCCTGCTGGAAGTGCAGGACCCGGCGGACCTGGACGCCCTGCTGAGCGACGCGCGGCTGAATCCGCACGTCGCCGAGCGGCTCGCGCCGACCTTCGCGCTGCTGCGCCCCGGCACGGACGCCGCCGCGCTCGACGCCCTGCGCCGCGCCGGGCACACGCCCCGCGTGAACGGAGGCCAGCCGTGAGTGGCCCCACCGACCCGTTCACGAAAGCCGACGCGAAGGCCGCGCTGGACGCCGTGGCGGCCCTGGAGGAACGCAAGGCCCAGGACTTCGACGATTCCATCAGCCGCCTGCCTCGCCCGTACCAGCAGCGGATCGCGGCCCGCTACGTCAGCGAGAAGGTCAGCAGTGGCGCCCGCGCGGCCGAGGTGATCGGTCAGGTGCGCAGCAGCCCGGAACGGCTGCGGACACTGGTGGCGAGCCTGAGCGTCATGGAACGCGCCGCACTGGGCGAGGTGGCCCGGCAGGGCGGAATCATGGACGGCTGGGACCTGCACGTCTTCCTGTTCCTGCGGGACCTGCGCGGCGACCCGCGCGTGTTCGGCAGTCCGAAGGGCAGGGTCGGGGATTTCTCGGTGACGGAATTCACCGGGGCCGCCGCCCTGTGGGAACTGCTGACCGGCGGTCTGCTGCTGCCCGAGGCGCTGCCGAACGTCTGGATGCAGTCGTACTACAGCCAGTTCGAACCGCTGGGACGGCTGCCCAGCCGGGTCCTGCTCGACCCGCGCCTGAAGCCCCTGCTGCCGCCGGAACCCGCCCCGCCCATCACGGCCCCCCCGACCGAGGTGCCGGCCGCGCCCGGCCAGACGGACCTGACGCCCCTGCGGCTGCTGGAGGTGCTGCGCGGCGTGCGCCTGCACCCGCTGTCGGTCACGAAGACCGGCACGCTCAGCCGCACGTCCCTGAAGACCCTCGCCAGGAGCGTCACGGCCGTGGACGACCTGGAAGGCTGGGTGATCGCGGCCCTGAACCTGGGCCTGATGATCCGCGCGGGCGACCGCGTGATGGTCACCGCGCAGGCCGAGCGGCACCTGACGACCCTCGACCCGGCGCGGCTGCGCGCCGTCCTGAGCGGCCCGGGCGGGCACGTCCATCCGGAGGACGCCCGCGCGCCCTTCAACTCGGTCACGGTCGTGCGGCGTCTGCTGGGCGCCGTGCTGCGCGCCCTGCCGCACGCGACCACCCAGGCCGAGGTGATCCGCCTGACCCGGCTGGTCACGCCGCCGGAACTGCTGGGTTCCCGGCCCGGTCAGTCTGTCCGGCCCGACGCGCTGGACCGGTGGGTGGCCGAGGCGCTGCGCGGGCAGCTGAGCGCGGCCGGACTGGTGCATGTCAGCGGCGAGGGACCGGGCGCGGCCGTCACGCCCGCGCACCTGATGACCCCGCCCGCCCCGTCCGGCCCGGCCTGGATCCTGCAACCGAACTTCGACCTGCTGGTGTACCCCGCCAACCTCACGCCGCCGCAGTGGCCGCTGCTGGCCGCCGCCGAGGCCGTGCGCTTCGACGGGCAGACCGCCTCGTACCGCCTGACCCGCCCGAGCGTGTACGCCGCGCTGGAAGGCGGCCTGAACCTCCCGGACCTGCTGGCCGGATTGCAGGCCGGGTCCGCCACGCCCCTCGCGCCCGGCGTGCAGCGCAGCCTGGAGGACTGGGCGGCGCGCCGTGACCGCCTGACCCTGCACCGCGCCGCCACGCTGCTCGAGTACCCCACGTCCGCCGAGCGCGGCGCCGCCCTGAAGAAACTCGGGGGCACGCCGGTCGGCGAGCGCTTCCTGCTGCCCGCCGGCACCGACTTCAAACTCCCGTCCGGCACGCCGGTCCTGCGGGCCGACGGGTCACCCACCCCCACCTTCTCATTTGACCCGGACGGCTCCTTCCGCGCCGAGGGCAGCGTGGACCTGCACGCCCGCGGCCTCCTGCGTGGCCGCGTGACCACCCGCCCGGACGGCCGCCTGGAACTGCGCCCCACCCCGCCCGGCGGGCTGCCCGCATCGTTCCTGCCGGACCTCGAAGCGCGCGTCGAGGGCCGCCTGCCCGGCGCGCTGCGACTGCAACTGGGCGTCTGGAGCGGGCAGACGCCGCCGCCGTCCCTGGCGAGCGTGGCGCTGCTGTCTCACCCGCAGGCCGCCATGCTCGCCGCGCACCCGCGCCTCAGGGGTCTGATCGGCCCGGTGATCGGCCCGAACCTGTTCACGGTGGACGCCGCGAACGTGGACGCCGTGCGCCGCGCCCTGGACACCCTGGGCCTGAGCCCCACCACCGACCTGACCGTCCCGGAGAACCGCTCGGCGGAACTGACCATCATGGACGACACCCGCCAGAAACGCGCCTTCCTGGAACGCGCCATCGAGGCCGGGCAACGCGTGCTGGTGCAGTACAACGTCGAGAAGTACGTCGGCTGGTCCGGGCAGCCCAGCGCCGGGCGCAGCGTCCTGGAGGAACTCGAACCCCTCAGCATCGAGCGCGGCAGCGGGAACACGCCCTACCTGAACGCCCGGCTGGTCGGCGAGCCCGGCAGGGGCCGGGGCGCGCAGGCGTCCAGGGACCGGCACATCCGCATTCAGTACGTGACCGGCATGGCGCTGCGCTGAAACCGGCTGGCCGGGACGGTTGCCGCCGTCCCGGCCAGCCGGTTTCAGCCCGGCAGGTGCCGCAGCGTCCGCTCGCGCAGTTCGTTCAGGATGCCCTGCACCTCGGCGTCGCTGGGGGCCTCCACGTACAGGCGCACGACCGGCTCGGTCCCGGACGCCCGCACCATGCCGTACCCGCCCCCGAACACCAGTTTCACGCCGTCCATCGTCACGACGTCCTGCACGGCGTGGCCGCCCAGCGACCCCAGGCCCGCGATGTCCTCCATCAGGGCCGCCCGGTCGATGGGACGCGGCAGGTGCAGGTCCACCCGGTCGTAATGATGCCGGAAGTCCACGAGCGCCTCGATCTGCGCGAACTGCTCGTCCAGACCCAGGCCGGTCACCGCGACCGCCTCCTGCAGCAGCAGGCCGTTGAGCAGCCCGTCACGTTCCGGCACGTGCCCCTGCACGCCGATCCCGCCGGACTCCTCACCGCCGATCAGCACGGCGTCCTCCGGGTGCGTCTCGCCGCGCAGGAACGCCTCGGTGATGTACTTGAAGCCCACCGGCGTCTGCACGACCCGCAGTCCGTGATGCTGCGCGAGCCGCTCGATGATGCCGCTCGTGGACACGGTCCGCACCACGATCCCCCGCTTCCCCTGCGAGGCGAGGTGATGCAGCAGCACCGCGAAGATCTGGTGGCTGTTGAAGAACCGCCCGCCCGACAGCACCGCCCCGATGCGGTCGGCGTCGCCGTCCGTGACCATCGCGAAGGCCGGGCCGCTCACGTCCCGCATGACCTGCATGGTGGACTGCAGGTTCTGCGTGATCGGTTCCGGGTTCACGCCCCCGAACAGCGGGTCCGGCGCGGCCCGCAACCCGTGGAACGGCACGCCCAGGTACTCGCGCGTGAACGCCTCGATCCAGCCTCCGGCCGCGCCGTGCATGGCGTCGTGGTACACCGGCAGGCCCGCCCGGCGGATCGCGCCGGTGTCCACCAGCCGCGCCAGTGCGCCCAGGTACTCTGCCCGGACGTCCGCCTCGTTCAGCCCCCCGGCCGGGCGGGGCGTGACCGGGCCGTCCAGCCGCGCCTCGACCTCGGCGACCAGCGCGGGCGTGGCGCTTCCGCCGTACGCGCCCTTGAGTTTGTACCCCTGGTACTGCCCCGGGTTGTGGCTGGCGGTGATCATCACGCCGCCCGCGTGCCCGCCGGCCCGCACCGCGTACGACAGGGCCGGCGTGGGCGTGGCGCCCTTCAGGACCGTCACGTTCAGGCCCGCCTCCTGCAACGTCTCGCCGGCCGCGCGGGCGAACGCGCCTCCCAGGAAGCGGGTGTCGTGCGCCACGACCGCCGAGCGGCCCCCGGCGTCCAGCAGCGCCTGCGCGTGCGCGCGGGCCACGCGCCCCACGTTGGCGAAGGTGAACTCGTCGGCAATCACGCCGCGCCAGCCGTCAGTGCCGAACGAAAGCTTCATGAGGCACAGCCTACCCTGACACGCTGCGCCCTGCGTCCATTGTTCACGCCGCGGCGCTCCCCGTGCAGGTGGGGCGCACAGTCGGGGCGCGGCCCGCACACACCGGGGATAAGATGCGCGCATGACCTTCTACCCGGTGATCCTGGCAGGTGGGAGCGGCGAGCGCTTCTGGCCGCTGTCGCGCAAGAGCAAGCCCAAGCAGTTCCTGACGCTGGAAGCCAGTGGCCGCAGCCTGCTGCAGACCACCGCCGAACGCCTCACGGCCGGGCTGAGCGGCGGCCTGGAACGCCTGATGGTCGTCACCGCCAACGAGCACCGCTCGCACGTCCTCGAGCACCTGCCGGACCTGCCGCTGGAGAACCTGCTGGTCGAACCCGTGCCGCGCGACACGGCCGCCGCGATCCTGTACGGCGCGCTCACCGTGCACCGCGACGACCCGGACGCCGTCATGGGTGTGTTCCCGGCCGATCACCGCGTGGATGATCCGGCGGCCTTCGCCGAGACCCTCGACCGGGCGGTGGCGTACGCGCAGGCCAACGACGTGCTCGTCACGCTCGGCATGCAGCCCCAGTACCCGGCCACCGGCTACGGGTACATCGAGAAGGGCGAGCAGGACGCGCAGACCGGCGTGTACCGCGTGCAGCGCTTCGCGGAGAAACCCGACGCGCAGACCGCGCAGGCCTTCCTGGACACCGGCAACTACCTGTGGAACTCCGGGATGTTCATCTGGAAGGTCAGCACCATCCTCGCCGCCTTCGAGGAACTCGTCCCCGACCTGTACGGCCCCATGGCCGAGGCCGCGAAGGTGCGCGGCGGGCTGCGGCAGGTGTACCCGGACCTGCCCAAGATCAGCGTGGACTACGCCATCATGGAACGCGCCCGGAACGTCGCCGTGATCCCCGCCAGTTTCGGCTGGGACGACCTGGGCGACTGGAACGCCCTGGAACGGCTGCTCAAGGGGGACGGCTCGAACGTCGCCGTGGGCCGCCACGTCAGCCTCGACACCGGCGGCGCGATCATGTACACCACCGGCGGGGACGACCTGATCGCCACCATCGGCCTCGAGGACGTGGTCGTCGTACGCGCCGGGGACGTGACCCTGGTCGTCCGCAAGGACCGCACGCAGGACATCAAGAAGGTCGTGCAGCAGCTCAAGGCCAACCCGGACCTCGCGCGCTTCGCCTGACGCCGTTCACCGGCGGGGCGGTGTCCGCCTCGCTCCGGCCGGCGGGTGGGGGCACCGCGTTCCAGTTCTCACGCAGGTGCGCGGCCAGGGCACTGGCCTGCCGTTTCTCGATCGGGGACAGGACCCGTTCGAGGGCCATGGCGACGCGCGTGTGGGTTTCCAGGTGCGTGCGAATCTGACGGGTGGTCGCGGCGTCCAGGTGGTTGGTTGCCAGCAGAGACTCGCACAGGATGGAGATGGCCCAGCTGGCGACCCGGCGCACGCTCAGGTCATGCACGTAGTTGTGGTCGGTCAGCGCCAGCAGGTGTTCACGCCTGGCCGCCACCAGCCCCTCTGGACGGCCGGGTGGCGCGCCGAGGCCCCCGGCCCGGTCCAGTACCTGCGCGAATACCACCGCCTGCTGGAACGCTTCCCGGCCGTTCCGGGGGCGGGCCGCGCGGCGCGCCCCTTCACGCTCCTTCCGGTGCCCTCATGACCCGCCTGCCCACCCGGCGTTCCACGTTGTTCACGCGCAGTGACCTCAACCCGCTGCTGTCCGCCGCCGACTGGCCGTACCCGGTCAACTCGGTGTTCAACGCCGGAGCGACCCTGCTGCGCGACGGCACCACGCTGCTGCTGTGCCGCGCCGAGGGGATTTCCGGGGCCTGTCGCACCTGACGGCCGCCCGCAGCGTGGACGGCGTCCACAACTGGCAGATCGACGCCGCGCCCACCCTGCTGCCCAGCCCGGACCACCCGGACGAGGTCTGGGGCGTCGAGGATCCCCGCATCACGTACCTGCCCGAAGAGGATCAGTACGCCGTGCTGTACACCGCTTACAGTCCCGCCGGTCCCGGCGTGGCCCTGGCCCTGACCCGCGACTTCGTGACCTTCGAGCGCCGGGGCCTGATCTTCCCGCTCGAGGACAAGGACGCCGCGATCTTCCCTGTGCGTTTCGGGGGGCTGTGGGCGGCCCTGCACCGCCCCGTCACGGGTTCCAGCGCGACCATCCACCTGAGTTTCAGTGAGAACCTCCGGCACTTCGGGGACAGCCGCTCGGTGCTCGGGGCGCGGCGCGGCCCCTGGTGGGACGCCCGCAAGGTCGGGCTGTCGGCGCCGCCCATCCGCACCGTCGAGGGCTGGCTGGTCATCTACCACGGCGTGAAGGTCACGGGCGGCGGCGTCCTGTACCGCAACGGGCTGGCCCTGCTGGACCTGCACAATCCCAGCGTGTGCCTGCGCCGCAGCGACCCCTGGCTCCTCGGGCCGCACGACCTGTCCGAACGTGTCGGGGACGTGGCGAACGTCGTGTTTCCCTGCGGGACGGTGCTGCAGCCGGACGGCGACACCCTGCGGGTGTACTACGGGCAGGCCGATACCAGCATCGGCCTCGCCACCGCCAGCCTCAAGGAACTGCTGCGCTGGCTGCGGGACAACAGCAGCGTGCCCGGCAGCGCCGACACCGGCCTGGACTGAACCGGCGGGCTGGGCGTCAGGCGGGCCGGGCGGGCAGCGTGAAGGTGAACGCGCTGCCCTGGCCGGGTGTGGACTCGGCCCAGATGCGCCCCCCGTGGTGCTCGGTGATCTTGCGGACGATCGCGAGGCCCATGCCGGTCCCCTCGTACTGATCGCGCAGGTGCAGCCGCTGGAACAGCTGGAAGACCCGCTCGGCGTACTGCGCCTCGAAGCCGATGCCGTTGTCCTGCACGCGCACCTCCCACTGATCGCCGCGCCGCGTGGCGCTCAGGTGCACGCGCGGCGCGGCGTCCGGGCGGCGGAACTTCACGGCGTTCCCGATCAGGTTCTGCAGCAGCTGCGTCAGTTCGCCGGGAATGCCCATCACGTCCGGCAGGGGGTCCCAGCTGACCTGCGCGCCGGCCTCCTCGACCGCCGCCTGCAGGTGCGCGAGGGCGTCGTGGAGCGGCTCTTGCAGGTTCAGGGGTTGCAGCGGCTCGCGCACGGCGTTCAGGCGGGAGAAGACCAGCAGGTCGTCGATCAGGCCCTTCATGCGCCGCGCGCCCTGCGTGACGATGCCCAGGTACCGCTGGCCCTGCGGGTCGAGTTGCGGGCCGTAGCGCCGGTCGATCAGTTCCGTGAAACTGGTGATGGTCCGCAGGGGCTCTTGCAGGTCGTGGCTGGCCGCGAAGGCGAAGCGTTCGAGTTCGGCGTTGCTGCGCTCGAGTTCCTGCGTGCGCTCCTGCAGGGTCCGGGCCTTCTGTGCGCCCTCCAGCGTCAGCCCGAGGCTGCGGGTGACCGTGTCGAGCAGCGCGCGGTCCGTGTCGTTCCAGCGGCGCCGTCCGAAGAGCCCCACCACGATCACGCCCTGCACCGTGCCGTCCACCCGCACGGGCAGCGAGGCGGTGGTGCTGATGTGCTCGACGCTGCCCTGCAGGCCGTCGTGCCCGCGGTCGTACTCGTCCTGGTAGAGCGGCTGGCCCGACTCGAAAGGCTGCCGGACGGTCAGGGTGGTGTCGTACGGCAGTCCGGCGTCCAGCCGGCGTTGCAGGGCGTCACTGCCGACCTGGCCGACCTGCGTGCGCACCCGCACCCACGCGCCGTCGCGTTCCCAGTACAGCGCGTACCCGTCGGGCAGCAGGGACAGCATGATCTCCTGCGCGCGGTGGATCAGGGCGCCCGGGTCGGCTTCCAGCGTGAGGTCCCGCGTGAGTTCCGCGAACGCCTCGAGCGCCTGGGTGCGGGCCTGCAGCGCGTCACGCTGCGTCTGGAGTTGCGTGGCGACCTCCGCGCGTTCCAGGGACAGGTTCATGCTGCGCCCGGCCGCGCGGACCACCGCCCGGTCCCGTTCGGTCCACACGCGCGTGTCGAGCAGGCCGACCGCCAGCATGCCGACCACCTCGCCCGCGACCAGCATGGGGTACAGCGCCACCGTGCCGTAGTCGTCGGTGGCGGCCACCTGCTGCTCGCCGGCCTCCCAGCCGTCCACGAACACCGGCGCGTGCGTGCGCGCCGCTTCCAGGAAGGCGGGCGCGTCGACCGGCACGCCGGCCGTGATGCTC
Organism: Deinococcus depolymerans; assembly: GCF_039522025.1. Lineage (NCBI taxonomy): Bacteria > Thermotogati > Deinococcota > Deinococci > Deinococcales > Deinococcaceae > Deinococcus > Deinococcus depolymerans. Next base: position 16,072 of record NZ_BAAADB010000004.1, read on the forward strand.
TGCACGACGTGCGGGGCGATGTCCTCGGTCCACACCTGCGCGTACCAGTGGTCGCCGCCGCGTTCGTAGTACGCCGCGCTGCACTGCGCGAAGAAACTGCGGAACACCGTCAGCGCCTGCCGCGCCAGGGTGCGCACGTCGGTGCTCGTGCCGGCCGCCTCAGTGAACCGCGCGAACGCCTCGAGCGCGACGGCCTGCTCGGCCAGTTCGCGGGTGCGGGCCTCCACGCGCGTCTCGAGCAGCGCGTGACTGTCCTGCAGCTGCTGGTACAGGCGGGCGTTGTCGAGCGCCGCGGCCGTCTGCGAGGCGAGCCCGGTGGCGAGCTGCTCGGAACGGTCCGTGAACACGTCCGGGTCGGGATGCCCGAACAGCAGCGCGCCGAGCACCTCACCGGAGCGGGACGTGACGGGCACCGCGAGGTAACTGCGGACCGGCAGGTGACCCGGCGGCATGCCGTGGAACGGCCCGAGCTGCCCGTAGCGTCCGTCGCGGGTGATGTCGCCGGCCCGCACGACGCCCTTGCCGGCGAAGGTCGGGCCGAACACGCCGGTCATGCGGGGCGTGGGAAAGGACGAGAAGGCCTCGCGCGGCGCGCCGGACAGGACATGCAGGCGGTAGCCGTCCGGGTCGCGGTCACTGAGGTTGTAGAAGAACGCCCCGAACTGCGCGCCGGTGAGGGTCACGCCGGCGTCCGTGACGCCCTGCACGAGTTTCTGCAGGTCCAGTTCGGCCGCGAGTGTCTGTCCGACCCGGTTGAGCGTGGCGAGGTTCTCGGCCTGCTCCTCGAGGTGGCGGCGCGCCTCGAGTTGCGTCAGCGCCTGCGCGCACTGCTGCGAGAGCGTCCGCAGGAACTGCTGCTCGGCGGGCGGGAAGGGGCGCGGCACGCCGAAGCCCAGCAGCAGCGCTCCCCAGGGACGCCCGTCCACGGTCAGCGGCAGGGCCGCCATCCGTCCGTGCGGACTGTCCTGCGCGAACACCGCCCGTTCCCCGCGGACCGCCTCGCAGGCCGGGTGGTCGCTGCCGAGCGGCAGGGGGTCCGGCGGGATCTGGTCGGCCGGCAGGCAGACCGGACTGTCCGCGCAGGGTGGCGTCGCGCAGGTGAGGGCGTCCCCGCCGGGCGTGAGCCGCAGCGCCAGACCGCCGGTCGCGGCGGTCACCGGGACCGCGCCGGCCAGGGCGGCACGCAGCACCTCGTGCGGGCTGCTGGCGGTCACGAGGTCAGCGGTGATCTGCTGGAGGGCCGCCTTGCGTTTCATGGAGGACACGTCGCGCAGGTGCGCCGCCAGCGACTCCCCGCGCGGCGTCAGCGTGACCCGCACCCAGCCGCCGACCGCCGGGCTGAACGCGTCGTACCCGCCGGGCCGTCCCTCGGCGCGGACGCGGCGGCTCTCGGTGTACCAGTGCTCGCTCAGCAGGTGCGGGAAGTCGCGCTCCAGTGGCCGGCCGAGCGCCTCGTGCGGCGCGAGGTGCAGCAGGGCGGCGGCCGCGCCGTTGACGTACTCGAAGTGACCGTCGCCGTTCAGGACGAACATCACGTCCTCGCTGCCGAGCAGCAGGTCCGCGAGCGCCGGGGGCAGCGTGGGGAGGTCGTGGCGCGTCATGCGGTCTGGAGGAAAGTCACGGCAGGGGGCCTCGGGAAGCAGGTCGAAAGCAGGTGTCAGAGGGCAGTCGGGGGCGGGCAGGGACCGTCACCGGGCCGGGGACGGCGCGAGGGCAGTGGGAACAGCCCTGATGGTAGCGCACGCGGCGCCCCGCCGGGTCCCGGTCAGCGGTCCTGCTCGGCGGCGTGGTCAAGGGCGCTGCCGATCAGGTCGGTCAGGTGAGCGTCCAGCAGTCGGTAGTACACCACGCGGCCCTCCCGGCGGGTCTGCACGGCCCGCACCTGCCGCAGCAGCCGCAGCTGGTGGCTGACGGCGCTCTCGCTCAGGTCGATCACGGCGGCCAGGTCACACACGCACAGTTCCCCGCCGGGACCGGCGGCGTTCAGGGCGCTGAGCAGCCGCAGCCGCGTGGGGTCCGCCACGACCTTGAGCAGCGCGGCGGCCCGCTCGACCTGCGCCGGGGCGGGCTGGGCGGCCAGGGCGCGCGCCACGGCCTGCGGGTGCCGGCCCGCGCAGGCCGTGGCGTCCGGCGGGGGGGGCGCGGCCGGAACGGGGGGCGGGGTCACGCGCGCTCCGGGGTCCAGCGCAGCAGGCGCAGGGCGTTCGCGGTGACCAGCGCCGTGGCGCCGGTGTCGGCCAGGACGGCCATCCACAGGGTGGTCGTGCCGCTCAGGGTGGTGATCAGGAACAGGCCCTTGAGGCCCAGCGCCAGGGCGATGTTCCAGTGGATGTTGCGCATGGTGGCGCGTGCCAGCTGCACGAGGTCCGGCACGCCGCCCAGCGACGGGCGCAGCAGCGCGGCGTCGGCGGTGTCCAGCGCGACGGCGGTTCCGCCGCCCATGGCGACGCCCACGTCCGCGCGGGCCAGGGCCGGCGCGTCGTTGATGCCGTCGCCGACCATCACGACCGGGCCGGGCAGGGCCTCGATGTGCCGGAGTTTCTCCTCGGGGCGCAGCGAGGCGTGCACGTCGAGCGGCAGGCCCTGCGCGGCGTGCCGCGCGGCGCGTTCGTGATCCCCGGTGAGCATCACGGTGCCCAGGCCCAGGCGGCGCAGGTCCGCGAGCGCCTGGGCGGCGTCCGGGCGCAGGTCGTCCTCGAAGGCCAGCAGGGCCAGCGGGGCGTGGTCGTCGTGCAGCACGCTGACCGAGCGGCCCTGCGCCTGCAGGGCGTCGAGCTGCCGCGCCAACGGGCCGCTGAAGGCGCCCAGCTGGGCCGCCGCGCTGGCCGGGGAGCCCAAGTGCAGCGCCCGGCCGTCCAGGACGGCGCTGGCGCCCTCGCCGGGGCGGGCGCGGGCGTCCGTGACGGCCGGGACGGTCAGCTGCCGCTGGCGGGCGGCCTCGGTCACGGCGCGTGACAGCGGGTGGCTGCTCGCGCCGGCCACGGCGGCCGCCAGGCGCAGGGTCTCGGTGTCCGCCTGCGGGTCCGGGTGGACGTGGTCCGCGGCGTGGCCGCTCCCGACGGAATGCCACTCGCTCAGGCGGGGGTGTCCGGCGGTGAGGGTGCCGGTCTTGTCGAACGCGACGGTCCGCACGCGCGCCAGGGTCTCCAGGGCCGCGCCGCCCTTGATCAGCAGGCCGCGGCGCGCGCCGGCGCTCAGGCCGCTGGTGACGGCCGCCGGAACGCTCAGGACCAGCGCGCAGGGGCAGCCGATCAGCAGCAGGCTCAGGCCCTTGTACAGCCACGGTGAGAGCGGTTCGCCCAGCAGCGGCGGGCCGAAGGCCACCAGCGCCGAGACCAGCACCACGCCCGGCGTGTACACCCGGCTGAAGCGGTCGATGAAGCGCGCGGTGGGCGCGCGGCTGTGCTCGGCCTGCTCGATCAGGTGCAGGATGCGGGCCAGGGTGGTGTCGTCCGCCTCGCGGGTCACGCGGACCGTCAGGCTGCCGTCGGTGCTGACGCTCCCGCCGAACACCTCGTCGCCGGCGGCGCGGCGGACCGGGACGCTCTCGCCGGTCACGGCGCTCTCGTCCAGGCCCGAGACGCCCTCCTCGATCACGCCGTCGGCCGGGACGCGCGAGCCGGGCGTGACCAGGACCCGCTGGCCGGGGCGCAGCGTGGCGGCCGGGACCTCGCGCGGGCCCTGCGGCGTGAGCAGCTGCGCGCTGGTGGGCGTCAGCGCCGCGAGGGCCTGCACGCCGGAGCGGGCGCGTCCGGCGGCGACGCCCTCGAGCAGTTCCCCGACGGCGAACAGGAACACCACGGCGGCCCCCTCGGCGGCCGCGCCGATCAGCAGCGCGCCCACGGCGGCCAGCGTGACCAGCAGGTGGATGGAGAACACGTCGCCCAGCCGGGCGCTGGCGACGGCGCGGCGGGCCAGGGGCGCGCCGGCCAGCAGCGTGACGGCCACGTAGCCCAGTCCGGCGGCGGACGGCGCGGCCAGGGACAGCAGCCACGCGGCGGCCAGCAGCGTGCCGGACAGCAGCACCAGGCGGCCCTGCGCGCCGCGGTGCCAGGCGGGACCGGCCGCGTGGCCGCTGCGGGTGTCCTGACCGGGGTCGGGGTCGGTCGGGGGGGGCGCGCCGGATGGAGCGGTGGGGGCCGGGTCCTGGAGGGTGGGAGCGTAGCCCAGGGCGCGCAGGTGACCCTCGAGGGTGTGGCGGGGCGTGCGCGTCTCGTCGAGCTGCAGCCGGAGGGTCTGGCGCGTGAAGCTGGTGCTGACGGCGCCGGTGCCGGGCAGCGTGCCGACCAGCCGCTCGACCTTCTGAACGCAGTTGGCGCAGTCCATGCCCTCGACCCGGTAGGTGAGGACCGGCGTGGCGGGGAGGTCCGGGCGGGTGGGGGCGGTCATGCCCCCAGTATATCTGAATGAATGCTCAGGTCTTCAGATGAACGGTTCCCGGCCTCAGCTTCCCCGGTAGGTGCTGTACGACCAGGGACTGACCAGCAGCGGCACGTGGTAGTGCGCGTCCGCATCGGCCACCGTGAACCGCAGCGTGATCTCGTCCAGGAACGGCTCCCCGGCCCCCGGGACCGCGCCGACCAGCTCCGCGAAGTACGGCGCGACGTGAAAGGTCAGTTCGAAGGTGCCGCGCCGCAGCGCGCCGCGCGCGATCAACGGCCCGTCCGTCCGCCCGTCCGCGTTCGTGACGGTCCGGGTGACCAGGGTGCGCGTCCCTCCCTGCACCTCGCGCAGCTCCACCGGAATCCCGGCGGCCGGCCGGCCACGCGCGGTATCCAGCACGTGCGTGCTCAGGCCAGCCGACCCGCTCATGCGCGCTCCACCCAGCCCTCGATCACGCCGTACGGTTCGGCGTCCGCGTGGAAGATCACGCCCGGATTCTCCAGTCCGAAACGGCCCAGGTCGTAGGGAATGTGATGCCGGTTCGGGAACGAGAAGTGAATCCGTTCGATCTCCGGGCAGCGGGTCAGGACCGCCTCGCCCAGCCGGTAGAGGGTGTGCTGCATGGAGTGCGAGTAGTGGTCCGGGAAGACCTCCAGCAGCGTGCCGTACACCCGCGCCCACACGGCGTCGTAGTCGGGGTTGTCCTCACGGTACGTCCAGCGGGCCGTGACGGTGGTCGCCAGGATGCGGTCGGTCGTCTCCGGCAGCGTCGTGAACTGGTCACGGTGAAAGCCGGCCCAGCCGCTCTGGGTGGTCTTCAGGATGAACAGTTCGTCGATGCCGCTCTCGACCGTGAAGCGCTGCCCGTCGCCCTCCACGCGGGCGGTGTGCTTGGGCAGCTGCCGCGCGAAGGCGTGGTCGTGGCCGCCGGGCTGCCCGGGGACCGGCAGGCGGTCCCACAGGTGCTCGGTGAAGGTCGCGTACGCGCCGCTCACGCGCGGACCGGCCTGCACGAAATGCCGGATCAGCTCCTTCCCGAAAGCCTCCACGCTGCCGGTCAGGTGATCGCGGGCCAGCGCGTAGATGGTGTTGCGCACCGTGTCGGTCGCCACGAGGTCCGTGTTGTCGCCGACCTCGTGCGCCGCGCTGAAGTCCCCGCGCATGCCCACGCGCACCCACACGTCCTTGATCTCGTGCCGGGGCGAGTCGCGGAACACCTTGAACAGCCGCACGTCGGCCTTGCCGTAATTGTTGTCTCCCAGCCGCACCCGGACCGCGCCGGTCGGGGGCGCGGGCGTGACAGCGGGGTCGGGGGCCGTGGCAGGAGCGGGCGGTCGGGACTCGGTCATGGGATCTCCGGTGACGCGGGGGGAAGGGGAGGGCTCGATCAGGTCCAGCACCCGCAGCCGCGCGATGCGGCCGATCTCATGCAGCGCCGCCGCGCGTTCCTGCCCGGGCGTGTGGGCCAGGCGTTCACGCGCCGCCGCGAAGATGCTGCGCTTGTCATGTTCGCGCACGCACACCACGAACGGCAACCCGAAGCGCTCATGGTACGCGGCGTTCAGCCGCTGAAACTCGGCGTATTCCCCGGGGCTCAGGCGGTCCAGGCCGGCGCTGGCCTGTTCGCGGGCACTCTCGGGTGTCAGGTCGCCGGCCAACGCGGCCTTCCCGGCGAGGTCCGGGTGCGCGCGGATCAACGCGAGCTGCTCTTCCTCGCTGCCGCTCCGCGCGGCCTGCGCGAACGCCTCGGCCAGCGTCCCGGCGTCCCGGTAGGGCCGGCCGGCGGCCACCTGCGCGGCGTAGTGCGGCGAGTGTTCCAGCACGCCCGCGAAGTACGCGGCGAAGGTCTCGGCACTCAGGTCGTTCAGGTCTTCCACGCGCAGGCGCGGCGTCACCCCGCTCGGGGCGGGGACGGGGGTTCGGGACACGGGAATACCTCCTGGGAACGGAAAAGGGAACCGGGGTCCCGGCGGGCGCGTGGGGCGGGCGGGCGCCGCGCCCGTGGGGCGCGCGGGCCGGGCCGCTGCGCCGCCGAACGCCGGATGAGAAAGAACTGCGCGCATGCTAGGCGGGGCCACCCGGACGTGTCAAACCACCCGTCCAGACCGCGCCGCGCCGCCCCGCGCGCCCCGGCGCACGCACCTGATAGGATGCATGCGCCCATCGTCGAGCCAGCCCTCCCTGCCGGGACCGGGCCGCGCCTCCCCCCACCGTCAGTTCCGTCCGGACGATCCGTCTGGACCTGTCACCCATCACGCGCTGATCACGGCCACCGGGAGGTGGAACGCCGCAAGTGCCCGACCCCCTGCACGCCCAACCCAGCCCCGTACTGCCCGGTCCCGTTCCGCCCGGTCCCGTTCTGCCCGCGCCCGACCTGCCTGGCCGGCACGCGGAGGCGGAACGGCTCGCGTCCCTGCGCAACCTGGGCATCCTGGACACCGCGCCGGAACCGCAGTTCGACCGGATCATGGCGCTCGTCGCCCGGTACTTCCAGGTGCCGCTCGGCTCGATCACCTTCGTGGACGAGGACCGGCAGTGGTTCAAGGCGCGCGCCGGGTTCACGCACACCGAGGACCCGCGGGCGCAGTCCATCTGCGCGCTGACGGTGACCGGCGGGTGCCCGCTGGTCATCCCGGACCTGCGCGCGGACCCGCGCACCGCCGGCCTGAGCGCCGTGCAGGGCCCCCACCAGGCGCAGTTCTACGCGGGCGTGCCGCTGCGCGCCGCGGGGCACGCCGTGGGCACCCTGTGCGTGCTGGACACCCAGCCCCGCCACTTCGGTCCGCAGGAACTGGAGGTTCTCGAGCAGTTCGCGGAACTCGTGCAGTCCGAGCTGCGCCTGCGCCTGGCGCTGCGTGACCTCGAGGCGCTGGCGCTGACCGACCCGCTGACCGAACTGCCCAACCGCCGCGCCTTCCAGCGGGAACTGACCCGGGTGTGTCTCGCCGCGCAGGACGGCGAGGAACTGGTGGTGGGCCTGCTGGACCTCGATCAGTTCAAACCCATCAACGACACGCTCGGGCACGCCGTGGGAGACGCGGTGCTGAGGTTCGTCGCGCAGCGCGTCCGCGCCCTGCTGCGGCCCGGCGAGATTCTCGCCCGCTACGGCGGGGACGAGTTCACGCTGCTGCTCTCCGGGGCCGGGGCAGACGCCCGCGCCCGCCAGATCACCCTCGAACTCCCTCAGCGGCTGCACATGCCCTCCGGCCGGCAGGTGGGCGTCAGCCTGGGACTGGTCAGCGCCGAGGGGCCTGCCGATCCGCACGCCCTGCTGGAACTCGCCGATCAGACCATGTACCGCGCCAAGGCGGCCGGTGTACTCGTCGTGCACAGCCGCCTCCCGGCCCGCGCCGGCCCCCATGACCGGCCGCTCACCGGCCCGGATCCTTTTCTGTAAGGAAGCTGACGGTAAGACCGCCGGCGCTCCCATGTTGTGCGGCAGGTCATCCGATATGATCGGCGCATGTCCCTGCCTGTGCCTGCCCCCCGATTCAGCGGCGTTCCCGCCGCCCCCACCGGTTCCGCGGGACGCCGTTGACGCGCCCGTTCCAGGTGCTGCTGGTCGATGACAACCCGGCGGACCTGCTGCTCGCGCAGGAAGTCTTCCGCGAGCACGGCGACGCGCTGCACGTGACGACCTGCTCCAGCGGCGCGGACGCCATGGCCTACCTGCGCGCGCCGGACACCCGCCCGGACGTCGTGATTCTCGACGTGAACATGCCGGTCATGAGCGGCTTCGAGGTGCTGCAGGCCATCAAGGACGATCCGGCGCTGGTGTGGATTCCGGTCGTGATGCTCTCCACCTCCTCACACCCGGGCGACGTGGCGCGCGCCTACACCCTGCACGCCAGTTCCTACATGGTCAAGAGCAGTTCCTTCCAGGCGTTCATGGAGCAGGTGGACGCCTTCGTCCGCTTCTGGCGCGAGAGCCGCACGCCCAGCTGGCCGGAACGCGCCGCCCACTGATACCGACTCCGATTGAATGGGCTGCTGAGCCCGTTCAATCCGAGCGGATGCGAGCAAGAGAAAAACGGGTTCCGGACGTGGAGCTGGCAATCCGGTGAACTTCCGGATTGTCGGCGAAACAAACGGAATCCGTATGACAGCCCGTCGCGTTCCTCCTGTGCGGGGCCGCTCCGCGAGTCGTGTCCACCCGGATTGAACGGGCTGGCGACCCCGTTCAATCCGGGTCCGTATCACAGCAGCGGGTCGCGGTGCAGTTCCAGGTCCACCTGGACGTTCCCGGCGACGGCGCGGCTGTACGGGCAGGTGGCGTGCGCGGCGTGGATCAGTCGTTCGGCGGTCGCGTCGTCCGTGCCGGGCAGGTGAAGCTGCAGCAGGACGCTCAGGTGGTAGCCGCCGGTCGTCTCGGCGTGCAGGCCGACGTGCGCGCGGGCCTGCGGCGTGCCGATCGTGACGCCGTCACGGCGGGCGACGCTCTGCAGGGCGCTCAGGAAGCAGGAGGCGTACCCGGCGGCGAACAGTTCCTCGGGGTCGGCGCCCTCGGTGCGGGACTGCGGGGGGCGCAGCGTGACGGTCAGCCGGTCGCGGCCGACGACGGCCTGACCGCTGCGGCCGCCACTGACGTCGCTGGTGGCGGTGTAGATGAGTCTGGAATCGCTGGCGGTGGCTGCTTCGGTCATGCCGGCAGGTTACGCGCCGCATTTCCCCGCATCAAGCTGGAAATCCGGCCGGATTGATGCGCGTTTCGTTATAATCGCCGGATGGACCGCAAACAGCTGCAGGCCTTCGTGACCCTCGGCCGGGAACTGCATTTCGGCCGGACCGCGGATCAGCTCAACCTGACCGGCCCGGCCCTGGGCCGCCTGATCCGCGCCCTGGAGGCGGACGTCGGCACGTCCCTGCTGACCCGCACGACCCGCCGCGTGGACCTGACGTCCGCCGGCCGGGCGTTCCTGCCCGAAGCGCACGCGATCCTGGAGCGCATGCACAGCGCCGCGCACCTCGCCCGGCGCACGGCGAGCGGGCACGCCGGACGGCTGCGGCTGGGCTACCTGGGGGCCGCGAACCTGCACCTGCTGCCGCGCCTGTGGCGGCACATGAGTGCCACGCACCCGGACATTCACATCGAGGCGACGGAACTCTGCACGCCCGACCAGCGGCAGGCGTTGCTGGCGGGCGAACTGGACGCCGGACTGATGGCCCTGCCGGTGTGGCATGACCGCCTGATCGCCCAGCCCCTGACGCGTATTCCCCTGCTGGCCGCGCTGCCCGCCGCGCACCCGCTGGCGGGCAGCGCGCGCCTGCACCTGCGGGAGCTGGCGGACGAGGAGTGGTTGACCTGCACCCCCCACCACACCACCCCGCCGCCCGAACAGGTGCAGGCCCTGTACCAGACCTTCGGCCAGCAGCCCCGTATCCGCGCGGTGGGCGGCACGGAGGGCGCCGTGGTGGGCCGCGTGGCAGCCGGGCAGGGCGTCACGCTGGTCCCCCAGACCCTCGTCAATCCCCAGCAGGAGGGCGTGGCGTTCATTCCGCTCGAGGGTGGGGTCACGCTCGACGTGGGCCTCGTGACCTGCCGTGACGCCGCTAACCCGGCCCTGGGCGCGCTGCTCGGCAGTCTCGCCGTGGTCACGGGCCACGCTGGGCCGGGGTCCGGCGGCGGTCCTCGTGGGAACGCCGGTTGAGCGGTCCGTGCAGACCGCGCGACCGGCGGGCGGTTCAGCTGTTCTTCAGGCCGTGACGCAGCACCTCGGCCAGCTGCCGGGTGGTGTGCGACTGCAGCTCGTCGAGTTCGGCGCCCGCGGCGCGCAGCAGCGCGCGGTGCGTGTCGGCGTTGCGGGCGTCGGGGCCGGTGATGGAATGCACGGCGGCCTGCACGGTGAAGTGCGCGTCGGGCAGCAGGGACAGGTTGCTGCGCGCGCCGGCGTGGCGGGCGCCGAGCAGCGCGCCGAGCATGCCGACCTCCTCGCTGCGGCGCATCAGTTCCCGCTGGAACACCCGGTCCCTGATGCTGGTGATGACGTCCCAGGCGGCGTCGGACAGGGCGGCCTCGGCGCTGGCGGGGCGGGCGACCTCGACGTGCAGGGTCTCGCCGCTGCGCCAGGTGCGCCAGTACTGCTCGCCCCGCCCGGCCGTCCAGTGGGTTTCGAAGTCGCGGGCGTCCTCGATCAGGACCTTCAGGCGCGCGGCGGGCGCGTCGCCGGGCACGCGGTGGCCCTCGCCGAGCGCGCCCCAGAGGCTCAGGCCGCGTTCGTCGGTGGCGCGCATGTCCTCGTAGGCCCGTGCCAGGGCCGCGACGCCCTGCGAGAGGGTCGCGGTGGGGCGGTCGTCGGTCAGGAAGACGATGTCGTCCCCGTCGACGCGGGCGGCGTGTTTCAGGTGGTGCAGGCCCAGACCCCAGCGCCGCTGCGCGGCCTGGGCCGCCTCGGTCAGCGCCGCGTCGAGCGTCAGGCTGTCGGCGCCGCTGTCCGCGAGGGACTGGATCTGGCTGTCCACGGCGGCGGTGGCCATCAGCGCGTCGAAGGCGCTGAAGGGGGAGGCGGTGGTGGATTCGGTTTTCGTTTTTGCTCGTGCCATAGTTCCTTTATTCTGCCCTGAACAGAGCGGATGATGTGTTCGCCGGACACGTTATCACGCGTGTGGCCGGTCCGGGGCGCCCGTGCGGGCCTGCGGTCCCGTCACCCCGGCGGTCCCGAGTTCGTGCAGCGCGTAACGCCGCCCGCCCGGATTGAACGGTGCTCGCCCCCCATTCAATCGGAGTCCGTGTCAGGTGCGGGCGTTCAGGAACTGCTGCCGGAACGTCTCGGCGTCCAGGCCCGGCGCGATCAGGTAGCCCTGCATGACCGGACAGCCGAGTTCGGCGAGCAGGTCGGCCTGCGCCTGCGTCTCGACCCCCTCGGCCACCACCTGCAGGCCCAGGGCCTGCGCGAGCCCCAGCGTCGCCTGCACGATCGCGCGGTTCTGGCTGCCCTTGCGGCCCGGCGCGCACAGCTCCCGGACGAAGGCCCGGTCGATCTTCAGTTCGTGCGCCAGCAGGTCCCGCAGGGTCATCAGCGTGGAGTACCCGGTGCCGAAATCGTCCACGGTGACCCGCACCCCCAGCGCCCGCAGCGCCCGCACGGCGCCCGTCACGGCGCTCAGGTCGTTGATGAACGCCGTTTCCGTCACCTCCAGCGTCAGGCGCGCCGGATCGAAGCCGGTCTCGGCCAGCAGCGCGGCGAGACGCCCCGTGAACTGCGGGTGGCGCAGCTGCACCGGGGAGACGTTCACGCTCAGGCGCAGCGGCGCCGGCCAGGTCAGCGCCTCGCTCAGCGCGGCGCGCAGCACGAACGCGCCGATCCCGTCGATCAGGCCGGTCGCCTCGGCCAGCGGAATGAACTCGGCCGGTGAGATCACGCCCAGGTCCGGGTGGGTCCAGCGGACCAGGACCTCCGCGCCGATCAGCCCGCGGTCCACGACCCGCACCTGCGGCTGGAAGACCAGCGTGAACTGCCCGCCGCGCAGCGCCTCGTACAGCGCCGACTCGAGGGTCAGGTGCGCGATGCGCGGCTGGGTGACCGGCGTGAACACCGCGTGCCCCTCGCCCCCGCGCTTGGCGAGGTACATGGCCATGTCGGCCTGCCGCAGCAGCGCGGCGCTGTCGGGCGCCGTGTGCGGGTAGACGCTCCACCCGACCGCGATGCCCACCCGCAGGCGGCGGCCCGCCACCTCGAACGGCTGCGCCATGGCCGCGCGGATCGTCTCGCTGACCGGCCCGATCAGCGCCGGGTTCCGCAGCATCAGCGCGAACTCGTCGCCGCCCATGCGGGCCAGGACCGGCACCGGCCACGCACGCAGCACCTGGTCGAGCCGGGCGCTGATGGCGCGCAGCAACTCGTCGCCCACGTCATGCCCGAGGGTGTCGTTCACGACCTTGAACCGGTTGAGGTCCATCAGCGCCAGCGCCAGCGGCTCGCCGCCCGACAGCAGCTGCGCGGCCTGCCGGGTGAAGCCGCCCCGGTTGGTCAGGCCCGTCAGGGCGTCGGTGTAGGCCAGCTGCTCGAGTTGCTCGAGCGTACGCTGCCGGTCGATGAGCAGCGCGATGTGTCCGGCCATGTTCTCGGCGAGGCGCAGCAGGTCGGGGCTGACCTCCAGCGGCTCGGGATGGGTGAGGACCAGCAGGCCCAGCAGCTGCCGGGCCCGGTCGTACATGGGCACCTCGACGCTGGTCTGCACGGCCGGCACCCACTGACCCTGGACCTCCTGCCCCACCGGCACGCGCGCCCACTGCCGGCGGATCACCAGCGCCCGGCCGGACCGGTTGGCGTCCCGCCGGCTCCACAGCGCGCGGGCCCACTCGCTGGGGTAGGTGTCCAGTGCGCGGCGCAGCGGCGCCGGGACCGGCCCCATCACGCGCATGATCGGGCTGTCCAGGGTGGCCACGCCGGGACTCCAGCCGTTCAGGACCTCGCCCAGCCCGCGGAACATCGCGTCCAGCACCGCGTCCAGCGGCGCGTCCTGCAGCGAGGTGACGGTGGCGTCCGCGAAACTCCGCAGGAACAGCTCCGCGCGGCGCTGCTCGCGCACGTCCCGCAGGAACAGCGCCCAGTGACTGCCGCCCCCTGGCAGGTCCTGACCGACGCGCGTGGCGGTCACCTCCCACCACTCGTCGCGGCCGGTCAGGTTCAGGTCCCGCGTGAACGACGTGACGGCCGTGCTGTTCAGCTCGGTCAGCAGCGCGCGGATCACCCGCCGGTCCGCCGGCGCCCACGGCCATTCCAGCGGGTGCGTGCCGAGGGAGACGGTCAGCGGCGAGAGCAGCCGCTCCAGCGCCACGTTCGCGTACACCAGCCGGCCGCGCTGGTCACCCGGGCGGGCATCGAGGATGCACATGGGCAGCACGGCGGCCTGCATGCTCCCCTCGAGCAGGGTCAGCCGTTCGGACTGCCGCAGCCGTTCGGGCAGGTCCGTGGCGAACGACAGCATCAGGTTCAGGCTGCCCTGCTCGTTCAGGATCGGCACCAGCGTCCGCTGCTGCAGTTGCCCGGCGGCCGTCTCCTCCCAGCTGAGCCGCTCCGGGTCCCGCTGCGCGCGGGCGGTGGCCGCCTCCCGCAGCTGCACGGTGTCCCCGTCCAGCCCGAGCCGCGCGGCCGCCTCACGCTCGGTCAGGCCGGTCAGGGACGCGCGCTCCTCCGGGTCGGGCGCGGCGGCCGGGTTCAGGTACAGGTAGCGTCCCTCCGGGTCCAGCACCGAGAGGGCCAGCGGCAGTTCCTCGAGGATCTGCCGGTAGAACAGCGCGGCCGGCAGCAGTTCCGTCGCGGGGCGGATCGCGAGGACGCCCACGCGCCTGCCCCCGGCGAGCGTGAAGCGCAGGCCGCGCACCTGGGCCGGCAGCGGTCCGCCGCGCGCGGACTGGAACATGAAGTCCCGCCGCGCCGAGGGCATGTTGCCGTGCAGGAACACCTGCAGGCTCCGGCGGAAACGCTCGCGGTCCTGCGAGGCGAGCAGGTCCACGGTCCTGAACCCGGTCAGCTGCGCGCGCGGGTAGCCGCTCCACTGCGCGAACGCCTCGGAGGCCAGCAGCACCTCACCGGACACGCTGTCGACGATCAGCAGCGGATCGACGGTGTCGGTCAGGGCGGTCAGCACCGCCTGGTCGGTGGGCGTGAGCGCGGCGTCCATCGTTCCTCCAGTATCCCAGCGCCCCTGTCACGACCGTCTTAATCGATCCCGGTCCGCCGGCCGTGCGCTCCCGCCCCGCCCCGTTCCCGCGACCATGGAGAACCCATCAAGACTGCCGTAAGAGTTCCCGGTGAATACTGAACCATGAGCCAGGCGGGCAGCGCGGAACAACCGGCGGACGGGGCAGCGGCAGACGAGGTCCTGCGCGTCCTGAGCGCCAGTGCCGCCGCCCTGCTGACCGCCGACGCCTGCGGGCACCTGCTGAGCGTGACGCCCGCCCTGCTGCAGTGGCTGGGCCACACCGAAGACACCCTGAGCGGCCAGCCGCTCGCGGACCTGGTCGCACCCGCCCACCACGGCCGCCTGGATGCGCTGCTCGCCGGAACGTCGCGCCGCCCGGACGACCCGGTCAGCACCGACCTCGACCTGCGGCGCGCCGACGGCCGGTGGGCCGCGGCGCAGGTCCGCGCGCTGCCGCTGCCGCACCCCCCCCGGGCCACGCTGCTGGTCGTCCTCTCGGCCCCCGGCCTCACGCCGCCCGGCATCCCGGACAGCGTGGACCTGTACCGCGAACTGGTGGACCACCTGCCGATCGACGTGGTGCTGTTCGACCCGCAGGGCCGCTACCTGTACTGCAACCCCGCCGCGATCCGCGACCCGGCCATCCGCGCGGCCGTCGTCGGCCTGACCAATCCCGAGTACGCCGTATGGCGCGGCCATCCGGCCGGACTGGCCCACGAGCGGGTCGGGCGTTTCCGTGAGGCGGCCACCCAGCGGCGCGCCGTGCAGTGGGAGGAGGTCCTGCGGGTCGGCACGGAGGACCGGGTGTTCCGCCGGGCGTACTGGCCGGTCTTCAATCCGGACGGGACGCTGCGCCTGATGATCGGACACGGCACGGACGTCACGCGCAGCGTCGAGCAGGGCCAGCGCATGACGCTGCTCGAGACCATGGTCGCCACCTCCGTGGACCCGCTGCTGCTGCTCGACGCCCGCCCCGGCCCGGCGTACCTGACCGTCACGTACGGCAACCCGGCCCTGTACGCCCTGCTGCGCCAGCAGGGACTGCAGGAACTGCCGACCATGCCGCTGCCGGACTGGCCGCTCGGTGACGGCAACCGCGTGACCATCAGGGCCATGCTCGCGCACCTGCACCCCCGCGAACCGCACCGGGAGGTGCTGTACCTGCCGGACGCCCACCAGTGGCTGGAGGTGAACGCCAGCCCCATCCTCGCCGCGGACGGGCAGTGCTCCCACTGGGCCATCAACCTGCGGGACGTCAGCGACTCCGAGCGCGCCACGCAGGTGCAGACGCACGTCGCCAGCGCCAACCGCCTGGCCCTCGGCGGACACCCGCTCGAGGAGAGCGCCGAGGCCCTGCTGGGCGGCATCGAACCGCTGAACCCCGGCTGGAAGGTCGCGCTGGTCGTGGCGCACCCGGACAGCGGCCTGCAGGTGGTCGGTGAGGTCAACCCCACCTTCCGCCAGACCGTGACCGGCGTGCCCTCCATGCACCTGCAGGAAGTCTGGGGGCACGCGGACCCGGACCGGGCCGGCCTGAGCATGAACATCCCGGACCTGCTGGCGTTCGACTCGCCGTTCCCGGTCGCGCGGGCCATCGCGCCCCTGCTGGGCGTCCGGACCCTCGCGCAACTGCCGCTGTACGGACGCGACGGGCAGCTGCTGGGCGTGCTGCTGGCCGCGCATGCCGACCCGCGGCAGTGGATGGAGCCCCTCACCGACGCCCTGAGGCTGCGGGTGCCGGCCGCGTCCATGCTGGTCGAGCGGCACCTGCAGCAGCAGCGGCTGTCCAAGCTGGCCTTCACGGACGCCCTGACCGGCCTGATGAACCGCGTGACGCTCGGCGAGCAGCTCGACCGGCTGCTGCGGGCCGCCGAGCGGGACGGAAACCGCCTGGCGTTCGGGCTGATGGACCTCGACCGGTTCAAATTCCTGAACGACGGCTACGGTCACCTCGTCGGGGACCGCCTGCTGCAGCAGCTGGCCCGCCGACTCGAACGGGTGTGCGGCGCGTATGGCGTGCCGGCCCTGGCCCGCATGGGCGGTGACGAGTTCGCGGTGGTCGTCCCGGCCGACCGGCAGCCGGACCTGACCGGGGCGCTGAACACCGTCTTCGACCAGCCCTTCGACACCGGCAGCGGCGCGGTCCTGATGCAGGCGTCGCTGGGCTGGAGCGTGTACCCGGACACCGCCCACAACGCCAGCGAACTGCACCAGCAGGCCGACGCCGCCATGTACACCGCCAAGCGCCGTCAGCTGTTCGCGCAGGTGTTCGAGGCGGGGGCGCGCACGGGCCGGCAGACCCTCACCCTGGAAACCGCGCTGCGCGAGAGCCTGCGCGACGGGGACTTCCACCTGGTCTTCCAGCCGCAGGTGAGTGTCCGCAGCGGCGCGCTCGTCGGCGCCGAGGCCCTGCTGCGCTGGACGCACCCGGTGCTGGGCGCCGTGCCGCCCGACCAGTTCATTCCGGTGGCGGAGATGAGCGGCCTGATGGGGTCGCTGGGCGTGTGGGTGCTGCGCGG
Organism: Deinococcus depolymerans; assembly: GCF_039522025.1. NCBI lineage: Bacteria > Thermotogati > Deinococcota > Deinococci > Deinococcales > Deinococcaceae > Deinococcus > Deinococcus depolymerans. The sequence continues at coordinate 32,619 of NZ_BAAADB010000004.1, forward strand.
CGCCTGCGAGGAAGCGGCCCGCTGGACCGGCGTGTGCGTGAGCGTGAACGTCTCCAGCGTCCAGCTGAGCACCCCCGACTTCGCCGCGCAGGTCCGCGCGGCCCTGTCCCACAGCGGCCTGGACCCCCACCGGCTGGTGCTGGAAGTCACGGAGACCGGCCTGATCGACAACCCGGCCCGCACCCGCGAGACCCTGCAGACGCTGCGGGACGACGGCGTGCGCATCAGCATCGACGACTTCGGCACCGGGTACTCCTCGCTGGTCAGCGTGCGGACCCTGCCGGTCGACGAACTGAAGATCGACCGCTCCTTCATCCGTGACCTCGGGCAGGACACCCAGGCGGGCCGGGAGAGCCGCGCCATCGTGAGTGCCAGCGTCCTGATGGCGCACGCCATGGGCATCGCGGTGGTTGCCGAGGGCGTCGAGACCCCCGGGCAGGCCGCGCAGCTCGCGGAACTCGGCTGCGACCTCATGCAGGGCTGGCTGTACGCGCCGGGCCTGAGCGCCGAGCAGTTCAGCGCGTGGCAGGCGCAGTGGTCGGGAACTCCTTCCACCACCTGATCCGGAATCCGCATCTGCTTTCACGCGCTTCGCCCGACCGTCCTCCGGGCGTCCACCCTGCGGCGCCGCTCTGCGAGTGCGCTCGGGTTGAAAGATGGTGCAAAGCTTTCAACCGGCGTCGGGATCAGCAAGGGTGCGGACAGGTTCGTACCTTCAGGGCAGACCAGCGATGAACACGCCGTGTTGACCCCTCCCGCTTGAGGGGGGAGGCTGGGAGGGGGTGAGCAGGAATGGCGTTACAGAGGACGTGTTCCATGCCTGTCCCCTCTGGCGCTGGAAAAGTGTCTGCACCATTGATCAATCGGAGCGGATGCGACTCGGAGAGCTGCTCCGCGGAGGAGGAGAGAAACGCCCCTCCGGACGTGGAGCTGGCCATCCGGTGAAGTTCCGGATTGTCGGCGAAACAGACGGAACCCGCCCAGCTCCCACTCGCTTCGCTCGGATTGAATGGCTTTGTACGCCATTCAATCGGAATCCGGATCAGACCTTCTTCTCGCCGACGCTGTTGGCGGTGACGCGCAGCATGGCGTCCGCCTCGGGGCGGCGGGCGAGCAGCGCGGCGTAGAGCGCCTCGAGCAGCAGCAGCTGGCTGGTCAGGGTGTCGAGCACGCCGTCGGTCAGCGGGTCTTCCTGGCTGGCGGTGAACAGCACGGCGCTGGCGTGCCGGGTGATGGGGCTGGCGGCGCGGTGCGTGACGGCGACGGTGTACAGCCCGCACTGCTGCGCGAGTTTCAGGTGTCCGATGGTGTCCAGGGTGCTGCCGGTGCCGCTCAGGCCGATCACGACGCTGCCGCGCGGCAGGGTGGAGATGCTGACGGCCGCGAGGTGCGGGTCGGGGTAGGTGGCGGCGGGCACGCCGATGCGCAGCAGGCGGTGCGCGAAGAACTGCGCGGTGAGGCTGCTGTTGCCCTGGCCGGTCAGGTCCACGCGGGGCGCGCGGGCGAGGCGGTCGGCGACGTCCTCGGTGACCTGCGGGTCGAGCATCCGGGCGGTTCCCTCGAGGCTGCGCACGGCCTGCTGCGTCAGGCGCTGCATCTGGCTGGGGGCGTCACCGGCGTCCGGGTGGGGCTGCCGGCCGCCGAGGTCGCTGGCCAGGGCGATCTTGAAGGCGTGGAAGCCGGCGTAGTTCAGTTTGTGGCACAGCCGGGTGATGGTGGCCTCGCTGACGCCGACGCTGGCGGCGACCTCGGTGATGGTCTGGTGGACGGTGGTGTCGGCGTGGGCGACGACGTGGTCCGCGACGCGCCGCAGGCTGGGGGAGAGCGAGTCGGCGTGCAGGCGGATGCGCCCGATGGCGCCGCCCGCGGTGGGTGTGACGACAGGGGTCATGCGGCGGTCCTCCTGCGGAACCTGGGTGGGGAGGGTGGGGGCGCGGGAGCGGATGAGGCCACGGTAGCGCCTGAAAAGAATTCTTGTCAATGTGCCCGCCGCCTGACAGCTGGGTTTCAGGGTGGGGGCGCGGTGGCGTGGCTGTGGCGGCGCAGCGCGGCGCCGCGACTGGAGCGCCCTGCCGGCGTGGCCGGGTCCGGGTGCGGGGCGGGTGGCGGCGGGCGCGGCGGGCATTGAATGAAAATTAATTTTCATCGCGGGAAATTGACAAGAATAATTTTCACTTCTAGAGTGAAGCGAGCCGCGTTCCGACTTCCCCCGCCTGCCAGACCGTGGAGGCCCCAACGCACCCCCGACCCCGTGCCCGTGACTGCCCCGCCGCAGCCCACGTGCCCCGGTCGTTGCGTCCCGCGCCCTCCCCGGCGGCAGGCCCCGCTCCTGCCTGAACGCGAACATCCTTCCCTGCCCCAGGAGTAACCGTCTGATGACCACACCCAACCCCACCGCGTCCAGCCCCGTGCCGGGCAACCCGCCCCGCAAGACCGCCTTCGCCGCCCTGCAGGAGATCGGCAAGGCCCTGATGCTCCCGGTCGCCGTGCTGCCCGCCGCCGGCCTGCTGCTGGGCTTCGGCTCGGCCTTCAACGACCCCAGTTACTCCTGGTACGCCAGCATCCCCGACTGGCTGCACTTCATCGGCAAGATGATGGTCGGCGCCTCCGACGTGATCTTCGGGAACCTCCCCGTCATCTTCGCGCTGGGTGTCGCCATCGGCCTCGCGGGCGGCGCGGGCGTGGCGGCCCTGGCCGCGCTCGTCGGCTTCCTGGTCATGCACGCCACCATCAGCGCCTACCTGGGCCTGGGCGACGCCGCGAAATTCGACGCCCTGAGCGCCGCCAGCAGGGGCGCGTACGCCAAGGTGCTGGGCATCAACTCGCTGCAGACCGGCGTGTTCGGCGGCATCCTGATGGGCCTGCTCGCCGCGTTCCTGTACAACCGCTACAAGGACATCCGCCTGCCCGCCTTCCTGGGCTTCTTCGCGGGCCGCCGCTTCGTGCCGATCGTCACGGCCGCCTCCGCGATCGTGGTCGGCATCCTGCTCACCTACCTGTGGCCCCCCGTGCAGCAGGGCCTGAACGCCTTCTCGACCGTCGCCACGCAGGGCGCGCCCGTCGCGGCCAGCGGCATCTTCGGCTTCGTGAACCGCCTGCTGATCCCGTTCGGGCTGCACCACATCTGGTACCAGCCGTTCTGGTTCATCGCCGGTGACTACGTCAAACCCGACGGCAGCGTCGTGCACGGCGACCTGACCCGCTACATCGCCGGGGACAGGAGCGCCGGGATCTTCATGACCGGCTTCTTCCCGATCATGCTGTTCGCCCTGCCTGCCGCCGCGCTGGCCATCGTGCAGGAGGCCCGCCCGGAGCGCCGCAAGGTCATCGCCGGGATCATGGGCAGCGCCGCCCTGACCTCCTTCCTGACCGGCATCACCGAACCGATCGAGTTCTCGTTCATGTTCGTCGCGCCGCTGCTGTACGTCTTCCACGCCGCCATGACCGGCCTGAGCTTCATGGTCATGAACATCCTCGGCTCGCACAGCGGCTTCACCTTCAGCGGCGGCGCCATCGACTACTTCCTGCTGATGCCCAAGAGCACCCGCGCGTGGCTGGTGCCCGTCGTGGGCCTCGCCTTCGCCGCCGTGTACTACGTGGTGTTCCGCGCCGTGATCCGCCGTTTCAACATCATGACCCCCGGCCGTGAGGAGGTCAGCAGCGAGGACACCGCCGCCGCCACCGTCCGCGCCGCCGGCGGGGACCGCGAACTGGCCGTGGACATCCTGCGCGCCCTGGGCGGCCCCAGCAACATCAGCAACCTCGACGCCTGCATCACCCGCCTGCGCGTCAGCGTGAACGACCGGACCCGCGTGAACAAGGGCCAGCTGCAGCTGCTCGGCGCCGCCGGCGTCCTCGAGGTCGGGAACAGCGTGCAGGCCGTGTACGGCACCCGCAGCGACCAGCTGAAAGAGGAGATGCGCCGCGTGATCGAGGAAGGCGCGTACACCGAGGCGAACCCCGCCGCGACCCGCCCCGCCGACGCCGCGCCCGCCCAGGTTCACGTCGGCCCGGCCGCGCCCGCCATCACCACCCAGCCCAACCCCATCCCGCAGACGGCCGGCAGCGCCCCGGCCCTGCCCGCCGACTTCACGCTGCCCATGCCGGGGCGCGTGCTGCCCATCACGGACGTGCCCGACCCCGTCTTCAGCGGCCGGGTCATGGGTGACGGTTTCGCCATCGAACCCACGGGTGGCCGCGTCGTCGCGCCCGTCAGCGGCGAGGTCGTCACGCTGTTCCCCACCGGTCACGCCATCGGCCTGCGCGCCGACAACGGCCTGGAAGTCCTCGTGCACGTCGGCATCGACACCGTCAGCCTGAACGGCGAGGGCTTCACCGCCCGCGTCGCGCAGGGCGACCGCGTGACCGCCGGGCAGACCCTGGTGGACGTTGACCTGGACGCCGTGCGTCCCCGCGTGCCCAGCCTGATCACGCCCGTGATCTTCACCAACCTCGCCCCGGACCAGAGCGTGCAGATCGACGGTCAGACCGTCACCCTCAACTCCTGAAGTCCGGCGCCTGACCCTCAAGTCCGCGCGGGCGGCCATGACGTTCGCCCGCGCCCCCACCTTTCAAGGAGAACCATCATGGAACAGCACTTCACCGTCACCGCCGAACACGGCCTGCACGCCCGCCCCGCCGCCCAGCTCGTGCAGGTGGCCGCGCCGTTCGCCAGCGCCATCGAACTCGTCACCGCCGACAGGGCCGTGAACCTCAAGAGCATGATGTCCGTCATGGGCGTGGGCCTCGCCAGCGGCGCCAGCTTCAGCGTCCGCGCGACCGGTGACGACGCGCAGGCCGCCGTGGACGCCATCGCCGCCCGCCTGGAAGAACAGGGCCTCGCCCGCCGTGCCTGACCCGACCCTCACGCCCGCCGCCGTTCCGGTCACGCTGAGCGGCGTGGCCGCCTCGCCCGGCACCGGCATCGGCCCGGCGTTCCTCCTGAGCGCCCCGGACCTGAGCTTCGACACCCTGACCGGCCAGGACCCGGCCGCCGAACGCGCCCGCCTGGACGCCGCGCTGGCTGCCAGTCGCACCGACCTGAACGGGGTCCGCGAGGGCGCCCGCGCCCGCCTGGGCGACGACGCCGCCGCGATCTTCGACGCGCACCTGCTGCTGCTCGACGACCCGGAACTCGGCGCGGCCATCCAGGAAACCCTGACCGGCGGCGCGAACGCCGAGGCGGCCGTCCACGGCGCGTTCGGGGCGTTCATCGGGATGTTCGAGAGCCTGGACGACCCGTACCTGCGCGAGCGGGCCGCCGACCTGCGCGACCTGCGCGCCCGCGTCCTCTCGCACCTGCTGGGCCGCCCCCTGGCCAGCCTGACTGAGCTGCGCGAACCGGCCATCGTGGTCGCGCACGACCTGACGCCCAGCGACACCGCCGGACTTGACCCCGCCCTGGTACGGGGCGTCGTCACGGCCGTGGGCGGACGCACCAGCCACAGCGCGATCATGGCGCGCGGCCTGGGCCTGCCCGCCGTGGTCGGCGTGGGCGAGGCCGCCCTGGCGGGCCTGACGCGCGGCACGCCGCTGATCGTCAGCGGCGACGCGGGCACCGTGACCGTCCACCCGGACGCCGCCGCCCTGAGTGCCGCACAGGCCGCGCAGGCCGCCGCGCAGGCCGAACACGCCCGCCTGGACGCCCTGAAAGGCCAGCAGGGCCGCACCGCCGACGGCCTGCGCGTGGAACTCGCCGCGAACATCGGCTCGCCCGCCGAGGTGCCGGGCGCCCTGAACGCCGGGGCCGAGGGCGTGGGCCTGTACCGCACCGAGTTCCTGTTCCTGGGCCGCGACGACCTGCCCGGCGAGGACGAACAGTACCGCGCCTACCGCGCCGTCCTCGAAGGCATGGCGGGCCGCCCCGTGATCATCCGCACGCTGGACATCGGCGGCGATAAGGCCCTGCCCGCGCTGGGCCTCCCGCACGAGGAGAACCCCTTCCTGGGCTTCCGCGCCATCCGCCTGTGCCTCGCGCGGCCCGACCTGTTCCGCGTGCAGCTGCGCGCCCTGCTGCGCGCCAGCGTGCACGGCCAGCTGCGCGTGATGTTCCCCATGATCGCCACCGTGCAGGAATTCCTGGACGCCCGCGCCCACCTGGACGCCGCCCGCGCCGAACTGACCGCCGAGGGCGTGCCGGTCGCCGCGGACATCCCGGTCGGGATGATGGTCGAGATTCCGGCCGCCGCCGCCCTGAGTGAGCAGTTCGCGCGGCACGCGGACTTCTTCAGCGTGGGCAGCAACGACCTGATCGGGTACGCCATGGCCGCCGACCGCATGAACGAGCGGGTGGCGAACCTGTACCAGCCGCTGAACCCGGCCGTGCTGACCCTGATCGCCCTGACCTGCCAGGGCGCCGCCCGCCACGGGAAATGGGTGGGCGTGTGCGGCGAGATGGCCGGCGATCCCCTGGCGCTGCCGCTGCTGGTCGGGCTGGGCGTCACGGAACTCTCCATGAGTGCCCCGGCGCTGCTGCCGCGCCGCGAGCAGGTGCTGAACCTGAACGCCGCGCAGGCCCGCGAACTGGCCGCGCAGGCCCTGACCCTCAGCCACGCCGCCGAGGTCGAGGCCGCCGTGCGCGCCGCCTACCCCGACCTGACCCCCACCGATGCCTGAGTCGATGCCTGACGGAGCGGGCGTGACGGTCCTGCGCGGCCTGCTGCTGATGCCCGGCCCGCAGGGGAGCCTCGCGCCGGGCCGCCTGACCCTTCAGGGTGGCCTGATCCGCGCCGCAGAGTCCGACCCGCAGGCCCCGCGTGACCGGGTGATCCTGCCCGGGTTCGTGGACACCCACGTTCATGGCGGCGGCGGCGGGGACACCATGGACGGCCCGGACGGCGTTCGCACCCTGGCCCGCCTGCACGCCCGGCACGGCACGACCACGCTGCTGCCCACCACCATCACCCACCCCTGGGAGGCGGTGCTGGACGCGCTGCGCGGCGTGGCCGAGGTCATGCGTGTGGGCGTGCCCGGCGGCGCGGACATCGCCGGCGCCCATCTGGAAGGGCCGTTCATCAGCCCGCAGCGGCTGGGCGCACAACCGCCCTGCGCCGTGGACCCCACCGAGGAACTGGTGGCGCAGGTCATCGCGACGGGCGTCCTGCGGGCCGTGACCCTCGCCCCGGAACTGCCGGCCGCGCGGGAAGCGGCTCTGGCCTTCGCGCGGGCGGGCGTGCGGGTCGGGATCGGGCACACCCGCGCCGACGCCGATACCGTCACCGGCCTGCTCGCGCTGCTGAGTGCGGCGGGCGCGCAGACCTGCGCGACGCACCTGTTCAACGCCATGGGCGGCGTCGAGGGCCGCACCCCCGGCGTGCCCGGCGCCCTCATGGCCGACCCGCACGCCACGCTGGAAGTCATCCTGGACGGCATCCACCTGCACGACACGGCCGTGCGGCTCGCGCGGGCCGCCGCGCCGGAACGCCTGATCCTGATCACGGACGCCATGCGCGCCGCCGGACTCGGCGACGGCCCCAGCGAACTCGGCGGGCAGCCCGTCACCGTGCGCGGCGGGCGGGCCACCCTCCCGGACGGCACCCTCGCCGGGAGTGTCCTGACCATGGACGCCGCCCTGCGCCGCGCCGTCGCCGCCGGCATTCCCCTGCCGGAAGCGAGCCGCATGGCCAGCCTCACCCCGGCCCGCTCGGTCGGGCTGCGCGACCGGGGCGAACTGAGGCCCGGCCTGCGCGCCGACCTCGTCACCCTCGACCCGGACCTGACCGTGCAGGCCGTGCATGTCGCCGGGAGCCCCATCACCGGCACACCCTTCACCGCAACGCCCACCCTGGAGACCCCATGACCGACCCCCTGATGCTGCAGGAAGCCCGGCAGTCCCCCGACGTCACCCGCCGCCAGCTCGCCGGGAACGCCGACGTCAGCCGCGCCCTGGCCGCCGCCATCCGCGCCCTGAAGCCCGCCTACGCCGTCACGATCGCGCGCGGCAGCAGCGACCACGCCTGCACGGTCCTCAAGTACGCCCTGGAAACCCAGCTGGGCCTGCCGGTCGCCAGTCTCGGCCCCAGCGTCCACACCCTGTACGGCACCCGCCTGGACCTGCGCGGCGCCCTGGTGATCGCCGTCTCCCAGAGCGGCGCGAGCCCCGACGTGGTCGAGAACGTCCGCGCGGCCCGCGAGAGCGGCGCCCTGACCGTCGCACTCGTCAATGTGGAAGACAGCGACCTCGCGCAGGCCGCCGAGTTCGTCCTGCCGCTGCGCGGCGGGGAGGAACGCGCCGTGGCCGCCACCAAGAGCTACCTCGCCAGCCTGACCGCCCTGCTGCCCGTCATCGCGGACCTCAGCGGCGACGGGGCCCTGCTGCGGGGCCTGGACGCCCTGCCCGCCGCGCTGGAGGCCACACTGGCCCTCGAGGGGCAGGCGCGCGACCTGGCCGACCGCTACCGCTTCGCGGAGAACCTGATCGTCCTCACGCGCGGCCTGCACTACGGCGTGGCGCAGGAAGCTGCCCTGAAACTCAAGGAGACCAGCGGCATCCACGCCGAGGCGTACTCCGCCGCCGAGTTCAGCCACGGCCCCAGACGCCTGCTCGCCGAGGGCCTCCCGGTCCTGGCGTTCACGCCCGCCGATCAGGCCGGGGCCGCCACCCGCGCCGCGCTGGACGCCCTGCAGGGCGACGGCGCGGACCTGCGCACCATCGGCCCTGCCAGCGGCAGCACCCTCACCACGCCCGCCACCGGGCATGGCCTGACCGACACGGTCCCCAGCGCCCTGGCGTTCTACCTGTTCGCCGCGCACCTCTCGCTGGCACGCGGCCTGAACCCCGACCGGCCCCCGCTGCTCAGCAAGGTCACGAAGACCCGCTGATACGGATTCCGTCTGTCTCGCCCTTCACCCGCCAACCCACCGGATTGCCGACTCCACGTCCGGAACCCGCCCAGCTCCTCCTCTGCGGAGCAGTTCTCCGAGTCGCTTCGCTCGGATTGAACGGGCTGCGAAGCCCTTTCAATCGGAGTCCGTATGAGACAGACCGCGCCTGAACGGCCTGCAGAGCCATTCAACCGGAGTCCGTATGAGGCGCGGACCCTGCCCGCTGCATGAATGTCCGTTGCCCACAGCTGCGCCCCGAATGAGTGCCGGATGTGACACAGTGGACGGGTGCCCGTTCAACCGGTCCGTCAGCAGGTCGCCCTGGCCAGCCTGGGGTTCGGCCTGCTGGCGGCCGTGACGGTCGCGGGCCTGCCGTCCGTGGCGGACGACCTGAACCTCACGATGCTGAGCGCCGCGCTGGTGCGGTTGGTCTGCCTGACCATGGTCATCAACGCGTCCGTGTGCGCTCCGGGCCCGCGCGCCCGCGCGTACCGCTGGTTACTCGCGGCCCTGGTCGCGTACTTCGCCGGGGAGGTGCTGTTCTTTCACCTGGAAACACCCGGCCCCAGGACAAGCTGGCTGCCGCGCCCGTCGGATCTGTTCTTCCTGCTGCTGTACCCGCTGACACTCCGGGCGCTGCTGGACCTCAGTGGCGCCCGCGCCTCCCCGCTCGCGCTGCAGATCGACGTGGCGGCCGTGACGCTCACGCTCACGCTGCCGCTGCTGGTGCCGCTCTCGCAGACCGGACAGCCCACCGTGTGGATTCAGGCGGTGTTCCCGGTGCTGGACCTGTGGCTGCTGCTGATCACCGGCTGGCTGCTGCTGGCCCGCACCCGCCAGCTGTGCCGTCACCAGCTGCTGCTGGCCAGCGCGGTCCTGCTGATCGGTGCCGGTGACCTGTGGTACGTCGGGCGGGTCACGGCCGGGGATTACCAGAACCTGCGCCCGGTCCTGCAGCTGTGGAACGTCACCTTCGCCCTGATCGCCCTGTCCGCCCTGCTGGCGCTGGACCCGGACGATCCGGCGCTGCTGCGCTCCCGGCCACTCACGCACCAGGTCCGGCAGCTGCTGGGCACCTGGCCGTTCCTGGCGCTGCTCGGCGCCTTCGCGAGCGGCTGGTCGCTGCGGGCCGCGCCGCAGGGCGTGACGGTCCACCTGACCGTCACGCTGCTGATCGCGGCGCTGGTCCTGGCCCGCTACCGCCTGCTGGTCACCCGGCAGCGGCAACTGCTCGGGCGCCTGCGCGAGACCTCCCGCGCCCTGAGCCGCAGCCGCGCGGACCTGCACCGGCAACTGCACACCGACGACCTGACCGGGCTGCCCAACCGCCGCGCCCTGATGGACACCCTGACCCGCTGGACCGCCACCGGCCGGGCCGCTGAGGGCGTGGGCGTGATCTTCCTCGACCTGAACGGATTCAAGGCCGTGAACGACCGCCACGGCCACGCGGCGGGCGACCTGGTGCTGCGCGAGGTCGCCCGCCGCCTTCACGCCGCCCTGCTCCACCCGGACGACCTCGTGTCCCGCCTGAGCGGGGACGAGTTCGCCGTCGCGTTCCGCGGCCCACCGGCCCACGGTGTGGCCCTGCTGCGGGCCATCGGCGCGGCCATCACCCGGGAGCCCATGGGCGACCCGGGCCTGCCTCCGGGGTTGCGGGTGGGCGTGTCCGCGGGCATGGCGCATTCCGGCACGGGCCCGTGGACCCTCTCGCCGCTGCTGTCGAGCGCCGATCACCGCATGTACCTCGCCAAGCGTGGCGGCTCGGGCCTGTTCCGCAGCTGGCCCGCAGCCGACGGCCCGGACCCACGGCACCCGGCGGCCGGGCCGGACGGGGCCTGACGACCCGCCCATGCGGTGGCCGCGCGGCGCTTCTGCGGACTGCCGGCTGTCTCGCCCTTCACCCGCCAACCCACCGGGTTGCCGACTCCACGTCCGGAACCCGCCCAGCTCCCACTCGCTTCGCTCGGATTGAATGGCTTTGCAGCCCATTCAATCGGAGTCCGTGTCAGCTGCCCGGGAGGCGGACCGGGCGGTCCGGGAACAGGCAGGTGCTCCAGAAGTGCACGAAGCCCTGGACCTGCTGCTCGAAGGCCGTGAAGTCCCGCTGCTTGACGAGGTAGGAACTGGCGAGCAGTTCGTACGCGCGTCCCACGTCACGGGGTTCTCCGGACGTGGAGAGGATCACCACCGGCAGGTGCCGGAGCGCGGCGTCACGCCGGATGCTGTCCAGAACCTCGAAGCCGTTCATCTGTGGCATGTTGAGGTCGAGGACCACGACGTCCGGCAGGGCCGGCGTGGCCCGCAGGTGCGTGAGGGCCTCCACGCCGCCGGAACAGGTGTGGACGTCGAGTTCGTGCTCGCCGAAGACGATGGCGGCCAGTTCGAGGTCCGTGGCGTCGTCGTCGACCAGCAGGACCGACAGGGGCAGGTCGGCCCGGGCGGACGACGTGGCGACAGGGTCAGCGGCTGGCATGACGCTCACCATACCGGACGGGTCGGGCGGCGACTGTGCCAGCCGGCCCGTGTGCGGGGCCGGGCGGGGCCGGGGCGGTCACGGGCGGTGGGGGCGTTTGAACTGACAGCCGGTCCAGAATTTCACGAACTGGTCGATCTGAGAGACGAACTCGCTGAAACTGGCGTTCTTGAGCATGTAGGAACTGGCGATCAGGTCGTACGCCTGCCCGATATCCGCCTCGCTGCTGGAGGTGCTGAGCATCACGACCGGCAGGTGGCGCAGGTCCTCGTCGGCGCGGATGGTGCGCAGCACGTCGAAGCCGCTCATGACCGGCATGTTCACGTCGAGGACGATCACGTCCGGCAGGGACCGGCTGGTGTCCTTGAGCAGACGGATGGCCTGGGCGCCCTCGCTGCAGGTGATCAGGGTGACGTGGTCGCTGTGATCGTCGAACGCCTCCTGCGCCAGCGTCAGGTCCGCCGGGTTGTCGTCAATGAGAAGCACGGTAATGACTTGAGGCATACGGTCCTTAACGTACCTTCATTGTGTGAGTTGAGGGGGCAAAAACCCGCAATCCCGTCAGCGCCACGCCGCACATTAAGCTTCCATAAGTGACGCCCTCACGGGCGGGTGGCGCACCGGATCCGTGCGGCCAGGCAGGCCGCTTCCATGCCCACCCCCACCACCCCCGGCCTCGCCCCGCCCGGTCCCCCGGCCCCATCCGCGCGTCCCGGTTGGGCAGACTGTCAGCCACCGGCAGCTGCATGAACATCAGGGCCTGCCCTGCGGCGCAACCCTGCTGGCCCCGGCCGGGAGGGGCCGGGCGGAGTCACCCTCCCAGTCCGGTTCAGCAGCGCGGCGCGGCGGACGGCAGGGCCCGCCGCGACCGCAGTTCCCCGATCATGCGGTCCACCGACGCCATCAGTCCCTCCAGCGAGGCCTGCTTGATCAGGCAGGCCAGCGTGCCCGGCACGTCCAGCGCGTGTCCGGACAGCACCATGACCGGCAGGCCGCGCAACCGCGGCTCGGCACGCAACGACTCCAGCACCTCCTGACCGTTCATGGCAGGCATCAACCAGTCCAGCAACAGCACGTCCGGCAGCGGGCAGGCCGGATCACGCAGGTACGCCAGGACGTCCGGGCCACTGCGGAACGTCAGGAGATCCACCTCCGCGGCGTGCTCCTCGAACACCTCCTCCAGCAGCAGGAGGTCCGCCAGGTTGTCATCTACTACCAGAACGGTCAGGCGGTCGGACATCAGCAGTGGCATGATGTCAGATCACTCGGCTTCAAGCAATGCTTGCGCGCACGGACCCCGGAGGTGCCCGGGCCGCGGCGCAGGCTCCGGCTGTCTCTGCGGCCCGCAGGACAGCGTTGCGATCCGGGACAGGCGAAAGGAACTGCTGACTGCGGGGGATACCACCCGCACCGGCGCACGATGACCCTCCAAGGTGCACCGGCCGGCGCTCACCGCACCCAGCGGGTGAGCGTCAGGGTGGGTGGGCCCCCGTCCTCGGGTAACGGATTGGTGCTGACCAGGGTCAGTGGTCGCCCGGCAGTGTCGATGTTGACGGCATTGAGAGAGGAGTCGAGCGGGCCGACCGGCCGCAGCGGGCCGCATGATCCGCTCGGACTGCACTCCGCGGTGGCCGGCGGCGCGGCGTTCGTCTGGACACCCAGCACGAGGTGCCCGTCATCGTGGAACGCGGCGGCATCCACTCGCCTGTTCTGGAAGCCGCCGGGCACGAGCGCTACGTCGGTGAGGCCGCCGCCCGTCACGGTCAGCAGGCGCGGTGACGTTCCGCCCGTCACGACCAGCGTGTTCCCGTTCGGCTGAACCCGGCAGGCCAGGAGGTTCGTCCGGGGTAGGGTTCGCGTGACCGTTCCCTGGGCGCTGAAGGTGATCAGCGTGGAGGTGGAGACGGAGTCCATGAGGGTCACGGCGACCTGCCCGTACCCGCTGCAGCTCGGGCTGCGGGGCTGACTGCCGGTCCAGACGGACGCACGGAGGTCATCCAGCGGGTGCCCTGTGGCCTGCTGACCGCTTGAGGTGATCACGAGGGTTCTGAGTCCAGAATCGACCGGGAAAGAGAAGCAACTGAACCCGTCACAAGCCGCGGAATTCCGCTGGTAGGGAGCCACCACCAGCGTGTCTCCACCAGTGAGGGGATGGAAACTGAGTGGCAGGTCCGAGTAGGCGTTGCCTGTTTCGTAGTCCAGTTCGTAGGGCACGGTCACCGACCCGAAGGCGGGGTCGGCGGCGCCGCTGAGGAACCAGCGGTCGATCTGGAAGACCTGCGAGAAGGTGTCGGGAACGGTATGGCCCGTCAGGACGCGGTCCGACTGCAGGACCGCCGATGCGCGGTATGAAGGCAGGCCGGGAAACGATGTCTGCTGAGGGCCGACCAGTGTTTCCCAGGAGAGGCCGCTTCCCGATCTCTCTCCGAACAGCACCGTGTTCTGCCCGTTTGTCTGCAGGTCGGAACCGTACATCTCGAAGCGGCCCAAGACCGGCGTGAAACAGGGATCCTGTGCGCCGCTGGGGGCCGCGCAGGGATCGGCCAGCGCGAAGAGGCTGCCGGTGGGCGCCGAGGCTGGCCCACTGGTGCGCACCGCGTTCAGGCGCGCGCCGAACGGAATGCTGGACCCGGGAAAGTGCGTGACGCGGAAGGTGGCCGGCAGGGCCTGTGCGTTCGGGGCGTTCAGGCCCGCGACCGTGCCGCTCGCCTGCTCCTCGGTCGTCTGGGTCACGCGGATGTCCTCTGCGCTTTCCTGATACACCGCGAACGTGCCGCTCACGCTGCGGGGCGTCGCCGTGCCGGACAGGGGCACCTTGAACGCCAGTGTGACCCGCCCGGCGTAGGAGAGCGTCCCAGTCGGTTCCGGGTGGAACGTGCGGGTGTAGGCGGTGCAGGCGGCGTTCAGGCACACACGCGCCGCGAAGCCCCACGGGAACGGTGCGGGGCCGCCGCCGGTGCGCGCGGTGAGTTCCGTCTCGGTGAACACCACGAGGTCCGATCCGGCCGGGTGGGCCGCGCCGGGGGCGCTCATGCGGTGGGCGGGTTTCACGGCGCGCGCGGCCGCCTCTCCCAGCAGGGTGCCGTCATCACTGCGGACGCTGGTGAAAGCGGTGTCCGAGATGGTCTGTGGGGTATCCACGGCCAGCAGGTACACGTTGCGGCGCTCCGGAGCGTGCACCTGCAGGGTGCTGTGCAGGTAACGTTCCCCCCGGACGGGGTCGTTCACGAAGGGCGTGGGCGTCGTCACAGTGCGGAACTGCACGCCGGTCGCGGGGTCCAGGGTCTGGGGCCGCAGGGCAGCCGCGTCCAGCCACTGGACGCGGCTGCCCTGCGGGTCGGTATCGGCGGTGACCTGCACGTATCCGAGCAGCTCAAGGCGCGGCCGGGAGGTGCCTGGGGCCAGTGTCGGTCCTGGTGATGGTGCCGGCGGCGTGCTGGGTGCGCAGCCGATGAGGGCGGCGCAGACGAAGAGCGGCAGGTGTCGCATGAATTCCTCCGGGGGACTGCCGTGGTGCGCGGCGCTGTGGGGGAAGCTGGGTGTGGTACGGCCTCCGGTTGAATGGGTTGCCAGCACCGTTCAATCCGAGCGGACGCGTAGAGCTGCGCTGCCCAGCGGGGGGAGCAGAGCGGACTGCCGGGCGTGGCGTTGGCAACCCGGTGTATGAGGAGTCAGGAACAGGTGGCGGTCCCGTCGGTGGCCGTCCAGGTGACCGGGCAGCTCCGGTCGTTCCACACGAGTTGGCCCTGTCCGGCCTCCGGGGGGAGGAGTGTCCGGCCGAGGCTGTCCAGGGCCCACTCCTGCCCGGCGGCGCGGACGGTGCCGAACGCGGCGGGTTCATCCGGCCGGGCGAGGAAGGTCACAGTGCGCAGGCGCCTGAAGTTGGTGTGCCAGTCCACCTGCGTGCCGGCGGTGTCCTGCAGGGTGAAGGTCAGCCGGTCCTGCCCGACCAGGACCTCGATGGGCAGGTCGTTGACCTGAACGCTCAGCGTGTGGGGAGTGCCGGGGGTCACGCCGGCCAGCAGGAGCGTGCCGCGCGCGTCCGTGCGCCCGGCCGGCCGGCCATCGAGCAGCAGGAGCAGGTCGGGAAGGCCGGTCTGAACGGCGACCACGCCGCTGTCACCGGTTCGGGACCAGCGGCTGAGGCCGCCGGTGGAGACGAGGACGCTGCTCAGGTTCGCCTGCCAGGTGCCGCGGGTTGTGACGGAGGCGCCGATCCGTGCGGTCGAGCCGCCCGTCACGCCGAGCAGGCTCTCGCCTGGCGTGACCTGCGCCTGTACCGTCCACGGTTCCGCCGGGCGGTACGTGACGTTCAGGGCGCGGCGCTCTCCGGTCAGCGCCTCAATGTCGGTGCCGGGGGCGACCTGCCACGTGACCCCCAGCTGCCAAGTCTGCTCCTGCGCGGTCCACCGGCCCCCGGCGCGGATCCGCAGGTCCGGTCGGGCCTGCCACTGACCGCTGAGGCTGACTTCGGTACCGCCGGCCGTCCAGTCGCCTGCGGCGCGCACCTGCCAGCGGTTCGCGCTCAATCCGAGGTCCACACCGGCGCCTGCACCGTCCCTCTGCGTGCCCCACGTGCCGTGCAGGCCGGCGTGCCAGGTGGCACCGTTCACCTCGCCCTGCGTCCGGTACGACGCGCCGAAACGTGACGCCCAGGCGTCGCCGTTCCGGCTGGTTTCGGCGGTGAGCGCCAGGGTGACCGGTCCGTTCCGGTACGTGCCGGTGACGCCGGCACCAGGGCCTGCGCCGCTCAGGACGCCCTGCGTGCTCCACAGCCAACTGCCGGCCGCGAAGGCGGCCCGCACCTGAAACGACGCGCCACCCGGCGTGACGGTCGCTTCCGCGGCGGCCCGCCAGTCACCGGGATTCAGGGAATGTCGCGGTGCGGGGAACGCCGTGCTGATCGTGCGAAGCCCCGCCTCCTCACGGACGGTGACCTGCACCTCTCCCGCCCGGTCAGGCAGGGGAATGCCCGTCAGGATCAGGGTGCCTGGCGCGGCCGTGACCGGTACGGCGGTGTTGCCGTCCACCTGCACGGTCACGCTGCCTCCCAGTGGAACGGGAACGGTCACGGGAGGAAGGGTCCGTTGACTGACGTGTGCGGCCGTCACGTGCGCGGCGGCACTCAGGCCGGCGGCGTTCCGCTGCACCTGCGCGCCGATCTCCGTGCCAGCCAGCCGCACGGTTGCGCCCAGCACGCCGCTGACACCGATCTGCCCGTCCGTGGCCTGCGTGTCCAGCTGACCGGACACGGTCACCGGTCCCGTCCGGTAGGACGGCCGGATGCCCAGCGTGCCGCTGACGTGACCCCCGGCCGTTCCGGACACCTGCGCGCTGACCGGGACGGTCACGACTGCCCACTCGCCCGGCAGCGCCCCGGACGGCCATTCGGGCCGGACGGTCACGACGGGCAGCAACGTGACGTTCGGCGTGAACGTCAGTTGCAGGGCCGCCTCGTCCACCGTCCACGCCAGTTCTTCCCGGATCAGCGTGCCCTCACCGTCCGGGCAGGGAAGGTCGCGCGCCACGTACCCGCCCTCCCCGGCGCCCAGTGCGCCGCGTTCAATCCACACCCGCGACCCGTCCGGGGCGCGCCGCACCAGCCACTCCCCGCGCGCGGAGGTCCCCATGCGGACGTCCATGATTTCCGCCGGCCACTCGCACAGCTGCGCGCCGGCCGCGCCGGTCAGCCCGGCGCTCAGGAGGGCGGCCCTGGCGAGCTGGGTGCTAGCGGGCCGACACCTTCGCTGCATGCGGCCCTCCACCCGCCTCGAACGTCACGCGTTCCACGCCCTCCGTGAGCGGCCAGCGCATCTCCCCGCCCGCCACGAGGACCAGGCTGCCCAGCGTGCGTCCGGGAACGCTGAGGTTCGCCAGCACGGCCCGCCGTCCCCCGGCGTTCCGCGCTGTCAGGACCGGTCCCTGCGGGCCGCGCTCAGTCCAGAAGGTCACGTCCGGCTCACCGTCCCGCGTGCGGACGTACAGGGGCACGCCGACACTCAGCAGGGACGAAACGGTGGCCATCCCGCCTGGAAGTGGGACCTGCTGCACCAGCACCCGGTACGTTGCCTCCGCGTTCGCGGGGGCCGCGCCGGTGAATCCGGCACGCAACACCTGCCGGGCCCCGGCGGTTACCGTGAAGGTGGGCGGGTTCAGGACCACTTCCGGTGCGGGTTGCAGGGTTTCCTGACCGTCCTGCGATACCCGCAGGACCGTCACGCGGTAACGGGCGGCGTCACGGCCGGTGTTCGTGACGGTGACCGACCCGGCTTTCGAGTGGCGCAGGTCGATCTCCAGGCTCAGTGGCGTGACCTGCAGGGTCGCGGCGAGGGCGGCGCCGCCAAGCAGTGGGCACAGGAGGGCGAGGGAAGCTGGGCGCATTCAGGGGCCTCCGGGGAAGGGTGAGACGGCCTCCGCTTGAACGGGTGACCGAAACCGTTCAATCCGAGAGAAGCGAGTGGGAGCAAAGAGGATGCCGGACGTGGAGGTGGCAACCCGGTGAAGTTCCGGGTGGTCAGCGAAACAAACGGAATCCGTATGAGCCGCCCGCTCCGGGCGGTTCACGCGGGCGGGCAGCGGTCAGGGTGTGAGCGGGTCAGTTCAGCAGGGTGATCTCGACCGTGTGCTGCGCCCGGTACTCACCCGGCACGGGGGTCTGACCGCCGTACAGCAGGAACGTCAGGGTGCGCACGTAGGGAACGGTGGTGGCCGTGACGGTCACGAGCCCCAGCGGGTCGCTGTCGTCCAGCGCGGCGTACTGACCGTTGTCGCTCACGCTGTCGAGGGTGTACTCCAGGGTGTCGGTGCCACCCACGCGGGTCAGGACGGTCGCGCCGCCGGGCGTGGCGGCGCTGGCTGTGACCAGCAGTGAGTACCGGGCGCCTTGCGTGCAGGTCACGCGGATGGTGCCGCTGGCACTCAGGGGGGCGCCGTCGTAGAAGCCGAACACGGCGTCTGAGGTGCTCAGGTCGCAGCCGGCCCCGACCCCGACGGTCACGGTGTACGGCGCGGACCCGCCGGGCGTGAGGGTACTGACGCTGCCAGAGGCGGCGGCCAGTGATTGCCAGGTCAGCAGCGCGAGGAGGGAGGGTCGCCGGCGCATGTCAGTTCATCAACGTGATGTTGATGTAGGTGCTGCCGGTGTGGGTTTGCGGCAGGACGCCGGTCTGCCCGGTGGGAACCGTGACGGTGAGGTCGTAGGCGTCGGTGCCACCGTTACTGGTGACGGTGCTGCCGTTCGTGAAGGTGTACGTCAGGTTGGCATACAGGGAGCTGGTGTTCCCCGTGTTCGACAGGGTCATGAAGCCCGGTCCGGACAGCTGGTACTGCGCGCCGTTGGTGCACAGGACGTTCACGGCGTTGGTGGCCGTCTGCTGCAGGCCGTTCGGGTCGCTCGCGAGGTACGTGCCGCTCACGGTGATGTCGGTGGTGCTGAGGGTGCAGCCGGCTCCGGCGACCACCGTGACTTGCAGGGGCACGCTGTTGCTGGTCGCGGTGGGTGTGACGCTTCCGGTCGCGGCGTGCGCGGTGGAGAGCAGGATCATCAGCGTGCTGAGCAGGGCGGGTTTCGCGTTCATGGGGGACCTCCGGGGCAGAAGCGGATGTGGGGCGAGGAATGCCGGACGCGGACCAGGATCCGGATCGGGGATCCTGAGGCCACTGTGAGGGTGGGTGCGTGAAGGGAACGTCAAGAATCGCCTTCAAACGGCGGGACCTTGTTACGCCGTGTTACCGGTCGCCGGGTCCGCCGGTGGCGCCCGCCAGGGCCTGACGCCTACGCTGGGAGGCGGATTCGACCTGAGGAACGCGTGAACGGCGCGTGAACAGCCTGAACGGGGGAGGATGACCTTGAACCGAGCGGCCGACGGAACGGGAGAGGCGGGCACGCAGGCAACACTGGACGTACTCGGGCGGGTCGCGTTACGGGTGGGCGGCGTGCCCGCCTCGCCGTGCGGGGAGTTGCCGCTGCGCCTGCTGGCCCTGCTCGCGCTGCAGGGACCCATCGGGCGGGAGGAGGCGGCCGATCTGTTGTGGAACGGCACGACCCGGCAGACCCTCCAGAGTCTGCGCACGGCCCTCTCGACCCTGCGCGCGGCGCTGCAGCGCGCGCCCGACGTCCTCGTGGTGTCCGGCGCGAACCTCTCGGTGAACCTGGACACGCTGTCGGTCGACGCGCTCAGGACGCCGGATGAGACGGAATTGCTGCGCTGGTGGCGCGGGCCCCTGCTGGCCGGGCGTGCATGCCGCGGCACGGACCGCTGGCTCGAATGGCGTCTGGGAACCGAAACCCGCCTGCTTGAAGGGCATCTGTCCGCGTTGTTCGTGGCGGCAGCCCGGCAGCGGGAAGGCGGGCAGGCCGAAGCGTTCATGCGCCGCGCCAGGGAACTGTCGGAGTCGTTCGGGGTTCTCCCGCGGGAGCCGTGGGGATCCGCGGCAGGGGGGGGCCTGCTGGGACGGGCGAGGGAACTGGCGGCCCTGCGCTGCGCGACGGGAAGTGTGCACGTCCGGGGTCCGCGCGGAGCGGGCCGGTCGAGTCTGGTGCGGGCAGCCTTTCCGGAGGCGGTCTGGTGCGCGCCGGACGGCGTGAGTGACAGGCCGGACCCCGGGTGGGTCGCGCGGGCAGTCGGGACGGGCCGCGCGGTGTTTGACGATGTGGAGGACATGCCGGAATGGGTGTGGCCGCTGGTGCGTTTTCTGGACGGGCGCGGGTGCCAGGTGATCCTGGTGTCGACGGGTCCCCTGCCGCCCCAGTGGCATGATCTCCCGGTGGTGGAAGTGGGGAGCGTGGCGCGGGAGACGCTGGTCCGCCTCGCTGCCACGCTGGCCCCGGCGTGGTCGGCAGTGGAGTTGCCAGCGCTGATCGTGCTGACGGAGGGCCTCCCGGGACGGGCGGCGCGGCTCCTGCGAGGCGGCGGACCGACCCTGGAAGCGCTGTTGCGGGCGCGCCTGGCGCAGTTCAGTGAGGACATCCTGAGGGTGCTGTGGGTGTCGGACGGACCGCCGGTCGGTGAGATGGCGTGCCTGCGCGAGCGGTGTGGCCTGGACTGCGCCGCGCTGAGGGACGCGGTGAAGGTCCTGACAGACGCGGGCCTGTGGGCGGAAGGGCAGGTGGTGCATCCGCTGGTGTCCGAGGTGGCTGGTCAGTTACTGCCATGGTGGACGCGGCAGCTGCTGGAACCAGGACCGCTCAGCCGCGCGCCGTGAGGCGTCCGGCATCCGGTACGATGAAGCCCGTTGTCCCTCGCGTCTTCCCGAAACCAGCAGACCGGGAGTGTGGAATGCATGAAGCCAGTGCTGACGGCCGCGCTGCACAAAGGAGCCTGCGCGGTGTACTGGCAGGGAGAGCCGCTGGACCTGTCCGAGAAGTGGGTGGTGTTCTACACCCTGCTGGCCGTGCATGAGGACCGGCACGTCACGACTGACGAGCTCTGCACCCATCATCCGTGGAGTCATCTCGCGCCGGACGTGGCGGGCCGGGACCTGTGGCGTTTCACGCGGCAGCACGAAACGAGGTTCTTCGGTCAGAGAATCACGAGCAGTCCGGCCCGCCAGGGGTCCAGAGCCTTCACGGTGTCCAGCGTGCAGGTCGCCTTCCAGCCCGACCGTCGGTCGGTGGCGGATCACCTGCGGAGCCTCCGCTCGCAGGGGGGCGACTTTCCACTGGAACTCGGCGAGTGCACCCTGCTGCTCCAGGGTGGCCTGGTCGACCTGGCCCTGGCCCGGCTGGAAGAACTGCGGGGCCGGGTGCGGAACGCGAATGACGCCGCGCACCTGGAAACCCTCCGCGCCATGTGCCTGGACGAACAGGGCGGATTCCGCGCGACGGCCCCTCACCTGGGCACCCTGCTTCACCTGCTGCACAGCCCCGAGTTGACACGCGTGAACCGTGCACGGATTCTCACGCGGGCCGCGCGGCATCACATGCTCGCCGGTGAGGCGCACCTCGCCCAGGAGACCTTCACGCTGCTGCGTTCGCTGCTCTCCCCGGAAGACGGGCCTGACTACTGTCTGTATCACCTGAACTACGGGCTGTTCCTGCGGCGGCTCGGTGACCTCGACCGGGCCCTTCACCACCAGCGACTGGCGCATGACGTGGCGCTGCGCGTGCAGTGGTGGCACGGCGTGTACTCGGCCCGGTCGAACATGGTTATCGTGTACCTGTCACTGGCGGAAGCCGGGCCGTCAAGGGCGCGGGGCCGGCACCTGGAACGCGCGCTGGAATGGGCCCTGCGTACCCATTCGACCGTTACCATGACCCGCCAGCCCCTGGCGATGGCCGAGACGGCCCTGCTGATCGCGCGGGCGTACCGTCTGCTGAGCCGACCAGCGTGGGCGCGCCACTGGTTGAGGCGCGCGGCGGCCACCGCGCACCACCCGGACGCGCACGAGCATCTGGCGCGATGCTGGGAGGAGCTGGCCCTTCTGGAGCATCAGGAAGGCAACCTGTTCACTGCCGAGCAGGCACGCCAGCGTGCCGAGCAGGAACGTGCACTGAACGCTTGCAGCCCCTGCAGCGACGGGCACTGACCGCTGAGGTCACCAGCCGTCCCTCTGCCGCAGCAGGTGCGCGGCATACGGACTCGGGTTGAGGGCAGGACCGTGCCTGAAGGCGGCCGGTCGGGGGCCCGGCCTGATACGCTGTGGGCATGCTTCAATCCGGGCTCACGTTCGTGGGTGCTTTCGCGCAGTTCAGTGACGGTGTGGCCCTGATTGACCTGGATCTGAAGTTCCGGGATGCGAACCGGGCGCTGGGCCGCTGGCTGTCTCACGTGAGCGCGGCGGTGCCCGGCGCGGAGACGCTGGCGGACCTGCTGCATCCGGCGGACCTGCCGGGACACCTGCGGGCGGTGGGGGAGGTGCTCGGCGGCGCCCGGCGGGAGGTGTCGTTCCCGGCGCGGCTGCATCCGGCGCAGGGGCCGGCGTGGGTGTCGGTGACGGTCTCGGCCGTGAAGGGCGAGGTGGGCGTGGCGTTGCTGGTGGTGCGGGCCGATCCGCAGCGCGCCGTGGTGCTGGACCTGCAGGCGCAGCTGGCGGCGGTGACCGCCGAGGCGGAACGCTGGCGGCTGGCGCTGAACGGCAGTCATGACGGCGTGTGGGACTGGTACCCGGAGCGCGGCACGATCTACGTGTCGCCCGCCTGGAAACGCATCCTGGGGTACCACCGCGGGTCGCTGGAGGTGACGGTGGACGTGTGGCGCGACCTGATCCACCCGGACGACCTGCCCGGGCTGCTGCCGCGTTACCAGCAGCATGTGACGCTGGAGACCTCGGCGTACGAGTTCGAGCACCGCATGCGTCACCGCAGCGGCCGGTGGGTGTGGGTGCTGCTGCGCGGTCAGGTGAGCGCCTGGCACGCCGACGGAACGCCGGAACGGGTGACGGGCACGCTGCGGGACGTGACGGCGCAGGTGCGGGCGCGCGAGGAGTTGCAGCGCACCCGTGATCACCTGCAGGCGATCATGAACGCCGTGCCGGGACTGATCGGGTACAAGGACCGGGAGTTGCGTCACCAGTACGGGAACGTCGCGTACCAGGAGTGGTACGGGCGGCCGCACGCGGAGTTGCGCGGCATGCACGTGCGCGAGGTGATCGGGGAGGAGATGTACCGCCAGAACGAGCCGTTCATGCGCGCGGCGCTCGCCGGGACCAAGCAGCAGTTCGAGCGGCACCTGACGGACGCGCAGGGCCAGGAGCGGCACGTGCTGTTCTCGTACGTGCCGGACCTGCATGACGGGGAGGTGCGGGGCATGTTCGTGCTGGCGGTGGATATCACCAGCCGGTACCAGGCGGAGCAGGCGCTCCTCGAGGAACGCGAGTGGGCGCGCACGACCCTGAAGTCGATCGGGGACGGCGTGATCACCACCGACCCCCACGGACAGATCACGTTCATGAACCCGGTCGCGGAGAACCTGACCGGCTGGGCCGCGGCGGACAGTGAGGGCCGCCCGATCGAGGAGGTCATGCACCTCAGCGGCGCGGGGGAGACGCTGGCGGTGCGTAACCCGCTGCGGGTGGCCCTGCAGGACCAGCGGGTGGTGGGCATGGCCTTCGACACCAACCTGAACAGCCGGACCGGGACGGTGCGTGCCATCGCGGATTCCGCCGCGCCGATCCGCCGGCCGGACGGGACGATGCTGGGCGGCGTGATCGTGTTCCATGACGTCAGCGAGACGCGGGCGATGGCGGTGCGCATGAGCCACCTCGCGCAGCACGATCCGCTGACGGACCTGCCCAACCGGGTGCTGTTGCAGGACCGGATCCAGCAGGCGCTGGCCCGGTACCGGCGGGGCGGGGGGCCGTTCGCGGTGGTGTTCATGGACCTCGATCACTTCAAGTACGTCAACGATTCGCTGGGACACCACGTGGGTGACGAGCTGCTGCGCGCCGTGGCCCGCCGGCTGTGCGAACTGGTGCGCGAGACCGACACGGTCAGCCGCCAGGGCGGGGATGAGTTCGTGCTGCTGCTCACCGAGCTGCGCACGGCCCTGGAGGTCCGGGCGTTCACGGACCGCCTGGAGGCGCGGCTGGCGGAACCGTACCGGATCGGGGAGCACGTGCTGAGCACCTCGTTCAGTCTGGGCATCGCGATGTGCCCGACCGACGGGGAGGACGTCGGGACGCTGCTGCGGCACGCGGACGTGGCCATGTACCAGGCCAAGGCGGCCGGGCGGGGGCGGTCGCAGTTCTTCTCGCAGGAGCTGCTGGCGTCCATCGAGCACCGGCACCGGCTGGTCACGCAGCTGCGCGCGGCCTTGGCTCAGGGGGCGTTCACGCTGCACTACCAGCCGAAAGTGAACGCCGTGACGGGCGCCCTGATGGGCGTGGAGGCGCTGCTGCGCTGGGCCCTGCCAGACGGCACGCCGGTCTCTCCGGCGGAGTTCATTCCGGCGGCCGAGGAGAGCGGCCTGATCCTGCCGCTGGGGCAGTGGGTGCTGGAGCAGGCCTGCTTGCAGGCGCGCGCGTGGCAGGCGGCCCTGCCGGAGGCGGTGCCGGTCGCGGTGAACATCTCCGCGTTGCAGTTCGCGCAGCCGGAATTCGTGTCGCGGGTCCGGGGGGCGCTGGCGATGAGCGGCCTGGCGCCGGCGCTGCTGGAACTGGAGATCACCGAGAGCCTGCTCGCGCCGCATCCCGAGGCGGCCCGGGAGCGGCTGCAGGTGCTGCGGGACCTGGGCGTGCGGCTGTCCATCGATGATTTCGGAACGGGGTTTTCCAGCCTGAGTTACCTGAAGCTGTTCCCGGTGCACACCCTGAAGATCGACCGGGCGTTCGTGCGGGACGTCGCAACCGACCGGAACGACGTGGCGATCGTGGAGGCCGTCATCGGGATCGGGCAGGCCATGAACCTGGAGGTGCTGGCCGAGGGGGTCGAGACGCCACGTCAGGTGGAGGTCCTGACCCGGCTGGGCTGCGCGGCCATGCAGGGCTACCATTTCGCGCGGCCCATGCCAGCCGACGAGATGACCGACTGGATCCGCCGGCGTGGCGCCGACCATTAGAGCTGCCGCGAAAGTCAGTCTGATACGGATTCCGTTTGTTTCGTTAACCAAGAGTTTCCACTTCCCTGCCGATGTCGTGTCACGCGGCCTTAAGCAGGAGTCCGTCCTGCTCCATCCCGGTCAGGACGTACTTCTCAGCATTCTGAGCTGCCTGCCGTTGTGCGGCCCGCCACGTCATGCCCGGTACTTCCCGACGCACGCGTAGCACCGCGTGAAAGGCCTCCACCACGCACCACACCCAGTTCTCCTGCGCCTGGATCGTCCGGCAATGACAGCGTCCCAGTCCCAGGTTCTGCTTGAACAGCCGGTGAATCACCTCGATCCCCCAGCGGGCCTTCCAGGCCCGCAGCAGCGAACGAACCGTGACGTCACCACCGAACGTGCTGAACAGGAAAAACCGTGTCCACTCCCCATGCACCTTGCGCCACACGATCAGGACATCGAACCCACCGACCTCACGGGCGACCGGCAAGCGGCGGACACGCCACCCGAACTCCGCGTACAGGTGGCAGCGTTCCGGAGGGAACTGCCGGCTCAGCGCACCGAGGGTGAGGGACTCACCCTCGAACTGCACGGTCATATTGGCTTTGGCACGAATCAAGACCGGAATCTGATGCTCGCGACTGAAGGTCACGGCCGCGTCCCGCCCGAACTCCCCATCCAGCAGCAGACCCGCCATGGGGACGCCCGCCGCGAGGCAATCCTGGACGACGTGGATCATTTCCTGAGTCGCTGTACGGTACGGATAGCGCTCTGTATGCAGGGCCTGGGACACCTTGAAGCGCTCCAGCAACGGAACTGGATCTTCACCGAACCTGACCAGGGCCGCGGAGGTGAACTGATGGCCCAGACGGGTCTGGGCCTGACCGCTGTAGTGGTAATTGACGCCTTCCATCGTCCGTCCGGCGTGGGGCACCATGACGAAATCAATGGCCAGGAACGCGCCTTCCGGCGCGTTCCTGGCTCGACGCTGGAGGTCTTCCGTCGATGCGAAGGAGTCCCGCGCCATCTCCTGGGAGATGGCGCTTCTGCGCAGGGGGCTGTAGGGAACGAGACCGCTGAGGCTGGTGATTCGGTTCAGCTGCGCAGTGATGATGCTGTGCGGTAGGCTGGGCGTGCGAGGCATAGTCACTTCGCATCAAGGCCCATGAGACCGGGGAATTTCAAGCCCCTGCCTCCTGGGCCTTCGTGCTGGTCGCTGTTCTCTCGCCCGTGGAAACTCTTGCTACCGATGCATGAGGGCTGGCTGTACCTGGCGACGGTGATGGACCTGTATTCGCGGAAAATTGTCGGCTGGGCGCTGAATGAGCGACTTCAGACGCCGCTGGTCACAGCGGCGTTGGAGATGGCCGTAGGGCGTCGGAAACCACCAGGAGGACTGCTGCATCACTCGGATCGAGGAAGTCAGGGTGGATTCAAACAGTGGTCGCAACACCTCAACTTAGGGGGTTGTGATGAAGCCAATCAAACGACAGTCAGATCGATCTGGACGGAGTAAGCTACGCTCACCAGGACGGCCAAGAACGGCACGGCGAGAAGACCAGCAGCGGTTCTGGGCGTTGATCGCTGCAGGGTGGTCCAGCTCAGTACCCGACACTTTCCCGGGGGCTTGAAAAAGTACGGCTGACACGCGAGAACAGAACGCGTCTCCCGATGTCCTCGCCAAGCTGACCCGCTGCTTCACCGCGCACTTCCCGGAGTTCCGCAAGAACCAGGTCGAGCTGCTTTCTCTCATGGTCCTCGCACTCCTTGGGGGGAAGGACGTTCGGCATGCCGAACTCGCCTCGCGCTTCCCTTGAAGCGCGCACAACGCCTCCGTCATCCGCCGTGTGGAACGCTTTTTTGACCGGCATCCCATTCAGCCGGCCGACGTCGCCCGGGTGGTCCTGACGCTCCTTCCCTCCGCGCAACCACGCGAATTCATCCTCGACCGGACAAATTGGAAGTATGGCCAGACGGACGTGAACGTCCTGCTCCTGGCTGTCATCTGGCGGGGCGTCGCAGTCCCCCTCCTCTACGAGCTGCTGCCCCATGGGGGCGGCAGCCATACCGAAATCCGGCACACCCTCATGGACGATGCCCTCTGCCTGCTCTGTGCAGCGGACATCCGGGTCCTGTATGCCGACCGCGAATTCGTCGGCTATGACTGGATTCAGGGACTGGCCTGCCGTGGGATTCCTATCTGCGTGCGCCTGAGAAGTGACACACTCATGGATGACTGGACCGCCAAAGACTGGCTGAGTCGCTTGCAGACCGGCACGGCCGGTCTGCTGGTCGAGGACACGGTGGTGTACGGGCAACCGATGAACGTGGTCCTGACGCACACGCGAGACGGCGAGTCGCTGATCATCGCCAGCAACGCCGGGGCGGTGACGACGATCCAGACGCGATATCGCCGGAGATTCTTGATTGAGTGCCTCTTCAGGGCCCTCAAGAGCAAGGGATTCCAACTGGAGGGAACACACATGACGCTCCACGATCACGTCGAGCGCCTGCTGTGCCTGTTGACGCTGACCTACACGTGGTGTGTGCTGGTCGGAGTCACGCTGGACTGCCCGAAGAAGGCGCATGGTCGTCGGGCGTGGAGCGTGGTGAAGATGGGCTTGCGGGAACTGGTCCGATCGTTCAGCCGGGAGTCAGCACGCCTGTGTGACTTGATCGACCTGTTGATGCCGTCCCAGACGAACTCCCCGGAAAGTGTCGGGTACTGAGACCACTCACTCAATGACGAGGTCGTCACGTGATGTTGAGCCGCTGCCATTACCCCCACGCCCTTAGGTTGAAACCGTGACGGTATTTCGCTGCCATTCATCCAACCATTCCACCATTGCCGCGTGAAAGTCCGCGCCCCGGTTATTGACGAATGTCCGATTTTCCTGCAGCCCTCGAACTAACGCCTCCCCGATCGCAGGAGCAGGCAGCAACCTCCGGCCCGGAGGTTGCTGGCCCCTGGCCTCATCAAGCGCTTCCCCGAACGCCGCAGTGCGACTTCTCGCAGACGTAGCCGCCAGATTTCCCTCAACACCAGACGGCACCAACAGTGTTACCTGTATCCCCTCTGAGGCCAGCGCCGCGCGAAGCACTCCCGTGTACCCGGTCAGCGCATGTTTCGTCGTGGCGTACAGAGCCGCATTCGGATCCGGATCCGGTAGGTTCAACCCTGAACCGGAACCAGTTAAGACAATCCCCGAACCGCGCTGCTGACGCAGCGCCGGTAGGAACGTCTGCACCGCCAGAACGCTGGTCATGACATTCAGGTTCCATGCCCACTGCCAGTGCGCTTCCGTCAGTTCGTCCAGGGGTCGGACATCAATGCCGCCGACCGTCACAACCAGAAGATGAAGCACTGGGATGCGGCTGGCCAGGGTCGCCAGGGAAGCCTGGCTTGTCGCGTCGACCTGAACGACCTGTGCCCGCTCACTCAGCAGGTCGCCGGTCTGCTGCGCCGTGACCGGGTCAAGATCCGCAACAATCACCGAGAGTCCGGCACGGTCGAGCGCCAGGGCCACACCACGCCCGACCCCACTACCCGCACCAATCACCAGCGCTGTCCGACCAGTCAACTCCATGACCTTCACCCTACTGGAACGGCAGCTTCACACAGCGGCATTGCGGCAGGTGTGGTGGTGGGGTATACCCGGTTCCTACACGCACGCCCTGCGATCAACACAGCGTTTTCCTGTCCAGTTGAAGTCCGTTTCGACTCGAACTGACACTTGTCAGGGCAGATCTACATCTCAACCTGACAGGCCAGCACCCTTACCGTGAATTTTCGTTCCAACTCTTACGTGACCCCGGATTAAGCCCCATAGTCCTTTCTGACATTCCTGCTGTAATTCTCCTTATCACAGGAACCTGGAGGACAGCCAGCGGATTGGACGACAGGAATTGATCCTAGAATGCGGCTCTGGATTTACTCTTATCACAGGTATGGAAGCGAGTGACCTTCAAATCGCCGCCGAGCAGTTCCTGACGGGACTGAACCGCAGTCCGGCCACCGTCCGGGCCTACCGGGCAGACCTGACCCACCTCCAGCGCTGGTTGCAGGACAGCGGCAGGGAGCTGGATGCAGCGGCTCTGGAAGCGTACTTCGCAGCGCACACGTGGGCTGCTTCTACCCACAACCGCAAGCAGACGACCATCGAGCGCTTCTGTCGCTGGAGTCAGCAACATGGCGGGCCAGATCTTGACCCCACCCGCCATCTCGAACGTCCCAAAATTCCGCCGCCCCACCCGCGCGGTCTGCGTCGGGACGACATCGAGCGCATCTTTGCCGTCATTCCTGCGCGGCAAACGCGGGACACTCTGCTGTTCCGGCTGGTCTTCGAGACCGGGCTGCGGATCAGCGAGGCGCTGAACATCCATCTGGACGATCTGGATCTTGCCAAGGGAGATGAACACCTGACCGTACTGGGCAAGGGAGCGCAGCGCCGGACGGTGCTGCTCTATGATCCCGGCCTGGTGAACGCGCTGCGGAAGTATCTGCGGTCTCTGGACTACACACATGGGCCGTTGTTTCAGGCCCAGAAGAACGGGCGCGGTGGGCCGCTGCGGTATCAGAGTGTGCAGGAACGCTGGCAGGGCTACGCCGCGAGCGCAGGCGTGCTTTGCAGCCTGCATCAGTTGCGCCACAGCCACGCGACGGAACTGGTGAATGGGGGCGTCAGTCTGGGGACCATCCGCAAGCGGCTGGGCCACCGCCACATCCAGACCACCTTGCGGTATGCCGAAATCAGCGACGCTTCAGCCGATGCGGAACTCCGAATCTGGCGGCGTAAACAGCGCTGATTCCTTAGCGCAGGTTTTAGTTCCGAGTCTCAGGTCACCCCGAGTAAAACGGGTTCCGGACGTGGAGCCGGCAATCCGGTGAAGTTCCGGATTGTTGGCGAAACAAACGGAATCCGTATCAGGCGTTCCGGAACGGAGTGGGCATGGTCTTGAGCGTGGCCGAATCCGACAAGACCAGCAGTCGGGCCAAACTCCACAACGCCTGCTACGCCGCCATCCGCGAGAACACTGGCCTGCCCAGCGATTACGCCCGCATGGTCGTCAACGCAGGCGTGGCCCTGGCCCGCTCCTACTGGGGACTGCGAACAGGCGAGCGCCGTCCCGCCTTTCCAAAGGTCGGGAAGTCTCAGGGAATCGGTCTGGGCGTCAACGCCTACGCCATCCTGAAACGCGGTGAGCGTTTCTTGCTGCGCGCTTCCACCGGGAAGCGGGGTCACTACAAATGGCTGCCCCTCTCGGTTCCTGTGCATCTGGCCTCCAAACTTGAATTCGTTCATGGCGACGCCAAACTGTTCCAGCGTGGAACGGACTGGTTCGTCATGGCTCCGCTTCGTCTCCCCCACACGCCAGCCGTCCGTGACGGTGAACCTACGGTTCTGGGCGTGGATCTGGGCGTGGTGAAGCTGATGACGGTGGAAACACCGGACGGATGCAGAATCTGGAATGGCCTGCCTGTCCGGCTGCTGCCCAGCGCCGTTCTCGCCTGGACCGAACCGGACGCCGACACCACCGACTGAACTCAACACGGTGACCGCCCACACTGTGTCAGCTCCGCGTGTCCACATCCGTGCTGCGCAGAACCGGGCGGATCCGTCCCGGGCGGCCACACAGCAGGCTTCCGTGACGTCCGTGGTGGGCTCTCTCCGGTTTCCAGATCGGCGCGCGTCGTGTTCCACTCCAGCAGCCCGCGCGGGCGTTATGACGCTCTGTTGACAAAGCCGTCGTGAACTTAAGAAGCATGAAGAGAATCCTGATGACGGCCCTGCTGCTGAGCGCCTCGGCGTCCGCGGCCAAACTGCAGGTGTATCCCTACGACGGCGCCCAGTTCGTTCCCGGGCAACACTTCGATCTGCGCGTCGAGGCGGAGGACGTCAGGGACTTCAAAGACGCCGTGATCACCCTCAACGGCCAGGCCGTCACCGGACTCGTCAAGACCACCACCAAGGACACCAGCGTCGAGTGGACCGTGCGCGCCCAGAGCCTCGGCGTCGGCACGCACACGCTCAGCGTGACCTTCACCGACGCGGGCGGTCCGGTCACGAAAATCGCGAAGTGGACCGTCGCCGCGACGCGCCCTGAGGGCTTCCAGTCACTCTTCTACAAGCCCAAGGCCAGGAACGTGATCCTGTTCATCGCCGACGGGCTGGGCTGGAACACCGTGAACGCCGCCAAACTGGTCGCGTACCCCTACAATCCCGCCAACGGCACCCCGACCGGGAAGCTCGCCATGGAAACGGGCCTGTCCAGCATGGCCACCGTCACCACCAGCAGTTTCGACAGCGCCCTGGCCGACAGCGCCAACACCGCCAGCAGCATCGCCACTGGCCAGAAGATTCAGGTGAACGCTCTGAACGTCTACCCGGACAACACGGCCGACACGCTGGACAACCCGCGCGTGGAAACCATCACCGCCATGCTCAAGCGCAGCATGGGCAAGAGCGTCGGCCTGGTCTCCAGCGCGTTCGGGACCGACGCGACGCCCGCCGCGTTCGCGTCCTACACCCGCCGCCGCGGCGACTACCAGGCAATTGCCGACCAGTACTTCAACGGTGACGTCAAACCCGACGTGCTGCTCATCGGCGGCAGCCGTGACTTCATTCCCAGCACCTCCCCCGGCAGCCGCCGCAAGGACACCACCGACTGGATCGACGGCAGCCAGAAACTCGGCTACCAGTTCGTCAGCACCCGCACCGAACTGAACGCCGCCACCGGCAGCAAACTCTTCGGGCTGTTCAACATCGACAACATCCCCAGCTACCTGGACCGCGCGCAGTACAAGGGCAAGGAAACCCTGGGCGACTTCACCGACATGCCCTTCCTGTGGGACAGCACCAAGAAGGCCGTCGAGACCCTCGACAAGAACCCGAACGGCTTCTTCCTGATGGTCGAGGCGGGCATGGTCGACAAGTACGAGCACCCGCTCGACTGGCAGCGCGCCGTGTGGGACGTACTCGAACTGGACAAAGCCGTCGCGTGGGCCAAGGAGTACGCCAAGACGCACCCGGACACCCTGATTCTCGTCACGGCCGACCACGCCCACTCCCTGAGCGTCTACGGTGGGTACGACGCCACCAAAGGCCCGGGCAAGCGCGAAGCGGTCGGCACGTACGAGAAGGCGGGCTTCCCCACCTACGGCGATCAGCGCGATGCCAACGGCTTTCCGGTCCCCGAGACCAGCCGCACGTACGCGGTGGGCTTCGCCGCCACGCCCGATTACTGCGAAACGTATCTGGGCCGCCCCCAGTTCCTGGATCCCACGGTCAGCAACGGCAAGACCGGCGCGGAGGCGGGCTTCGTACCGAATCCCAAAATCTGCGGTGAAGGGGCCGTGCAGCGCGTCGGGAACCTCGACCCCGCCAGCGCACAGGGCGTGCACACCGCCGACCCCCTGCCCCTGTTCGCGTTCGGGCCCGGCGCGGAGAACTTCAGCGGCGTGATCGACCAGACCGAGATCTTCTTCGGGATTGCCCGCGCCATGGGCCTCGACGCCCGCACGAACAAGTAATACGGACTGCCGTTTGTTTCGTGAACAGATCGGTGGTGTTCCGATCTGTTCACTTCACGCCCGGAGGGGCGTTTCTCTCCTGCTCGCTGGGCGGCGCAGCCCTGCGAGTCCGCTGAGAATTTCGCAACCCTTTCAACCGGAGTCCGTATAACGCCCTGGGGTCTGCGCGCGGCCCCCTCCTGACCCTGCCTCCCGATCTGCGGCGGCAGGAACTTCGCTTCCCTCCCGGAGGACATATGAACCGCCGAACCATCCTCAAACTGCTGGGCGCCGTGCCCGTCTCCTGGTGGCTGGGCCGCGCCAGCGCGCAGACGGCCGCCACCGTCAAATTCAGTGAGCTGTACGGCCGCGTCACCGTGCGCGGCGTGGAGTACAGCAGCAAACTCAAGGCGCTCAGCGGTCAGAAGGTCACCATGAGCGGCTACATGGCCCCGCCCCTGAAGCCCAAACTGGACTTCTTCGTGCTGACCCGCGAACCCATGGCCACCTGCCCGTTCTGCACCACCGCCGCCGACTGGCCCGCGGACATCGTGCTCGTGATCATGCCGGACGGCAAGGAACTCGAACCGTCCGTGCGGGGCCTCACCGTCACCGGGCGCCTCGACATCGGTGTCAAGAAAGACGACGAGACGGGCTTCGTCAGTCTCGTGCGCCTCTACGCAGACCGGGTGCAGTCCGCTTGACCCCCGCGCCCCTGACCGGTGAGGGCCTGCGGGTCCAGCACGCCCGGGAGGTCACGCTGGCCTACCCGGCCTTCGCCTGGCCCGCGGGCGCGCAGCTCGCCGTGACCGGCCCCAGCGGCACCGGGAAGACGTCCCTGCTCAACGTGCTCGCGGGTCTGCTCCACCCCCAGTCGGGCCGCGTCACGTACGGCGACCTGATCCTGACGGACCTCGGAGAAGCGCAGCGAGACGCGTTCCGCCGCCGGAACGTCGGGTACGTCTTTCAGGATTTTCACCTCATGCCGGGACTGACCGTGCTGGAGAACGTGGAGCTGGCCCTGCGCGTCGCGGGAACGGCCAGGGCGGCCGAGCGGGCGCGTGACGCCCTGACCCGCCTCGACCTGGGCGCGCGCCTGCGGCACCGTCCGGCGCAGCTGTCCACCGGGGAGCGGCAGCGGGTGGCCATTGCGCGCGCGGTCGCGCACCGGCCCGGGCTGCTGCTGGTCGACGAGCCGACCGCGCACCTCGACCGCGACCGGGCAGCGGCCGCCCTGACCCTGCTGCGGGAGGCGGCCGGCGACCTGGACGCCACCCTGATTGTCGTCACGCACGACGAGGCGGTGGCCGCCAGCCTGCCGCTGCGGTATCACGTCACGCCGGGACCCGCGTGAGACTGGCCCTCTGGACGGCGCTGCGCACCCTCCGGCACCGCCTGGGCGCCCTGCTCATCACCGTCCTGGCGGTGGCCCTGGCCACGGCCACGGCGCTCGTCGTGCCCATGGTCACCCGGCAGGTCGAGCGGGGCGCGCAGGACGCCGCGCAGGTCTTCGACCTTCTCGTCACCGCGCCCGGCAGCGGCACGCAGGCCGTGATGTCGACCCTCTTCTACCTGGACGTCCCGATCGGCAACATGCCCCACCGGGTGTATCAGGACCTGCGGCAGCTGCCCGGCACGCGGCGGGCCGTTCCCCTCGCCCTGGGGGACAACTTCGCGGGCTTTCCCATCGTGGGCACCACCGCCGCGTTCTTCGACCAGCGGCTCAAGCCGACGCTGCCGCCGTACTTCCGGCTGGCGCAGGGACGCGTCTTCACGAGAGAGCATGACGCCGTGATCGGCGCGCGCGTCGCCCGTGACGCTGCCCTCCAGGTCGGCCGGACGTTCACCGGCGCGCACGGTGTGGAGACCGGGCCGCACGAGGACGACGCCGGGCACCGGCAGCCGTACACGGTCACGGGCGTGCTGGCCCCCACCGGTGGCCCCATTGACCGGGCCGTGCTGACCTCCATCGACACGGTCTGGGAGGTGCACGGGGCGCAGGCCGCGCAGGCGCAGGCCGTGACCGCCGTGCTGTACTCCGCCGAGAACCTCGCGGGAATCTACACGGCCGCGCAGCGCGTGAACGCGAGCAAGGATGCCATGGCCGTCTTCCCCGGGCAGGTGTTCGCGCAGGCCCGGGAGGCGCTGATGCAGGGCCAGGCAGCGTACGCGGGGCTGTCCGTGCTGGTGCTGGGCATCGCGGCATTGACCGTGGCCCTGAGCGTATACACGTCCAGCCTGGAACGCCAGCGCACCGTGGCCCTGCTGCGCGCCCTGGGTGCCGGGCGCGGCGCAGTCTCCACGCTGGTGCTGCTGGAAACGGGCCTGACCGTCACCGCCGGCGTGCTGCTGGGTCTGGCCCTGGCCCTGCTGGCCAGCAGGGTCGGGGGGAGCGTGCTGGGCGCGCAGCTCGGGTTTACCCTGGCGCCGCCAGTGCTCACCTGGGCGCTGGCGTCCCGCGCCCTGCTCCTGATTCCGCTGGGCCTGCTCACGGCCGTCCCACACGCCATTCAGTCCAGTCGCACCAGTCCGCTCAAGCATCTGTCATGACCACATGCCCATGGGTAATCCGTTGCCTCTGGACGGGATTGACGTTCAGCGCGCGTGTTGCGGGAACCGTCGATATCGGCCTTATACGGACTCCGGTTGGTAACTGCTTGAACTGAGTAGAGTTTGGTGGAGGGTAAGTTCAGTCTAATACGGGCTGCCGTCTGTTTCGTTCATACCCCGCCAACGCGCCGGGTGGCCAACGCCACGCCCGACCGTCCATTCTGCGCCCACTCTGCGGAGCAGCCCGCGGGGTCGCTTCGCTCGGATGGAGCGGTTCTCGCAGCCCATTCACTCGGAGTCCGTACCATGCTCCGTTAATCAGCGACGCTGCATGACCCGCTGGTATCCGTGACGCGGTACGATTCGACTCATGGGCTCACTGTCAGCTCACCGCCAGTACCGTCATCTGCGGGCAGAGGCCCTGAAGGGTGACGAGGAAGCCGTTCACCGCCTGCGAAAACTGGCGCGCGAGGCGGAGGTACACGCGCGGGTCGGGGGCCTCCCGAAACGCGGGCGGCGCGTGTGGAAGCAGGTGCGCCGCGCCGCGTCGGCCCTGCGGGATCACGATGTCACCGGGCCGCTGGTCCGGGAGGCGCTGCAGGCACTGACGGTGCCGGCCGCGGAGGTGACGGCCGTGCTGACCGCCTGGAACGCGCAGCGGGCGGCGTTGCTGGGCAGCCTGACACTCCCGCGGCGGGTGCCGAGACTCCCGGACTCACCGGGCCGCCGCCGCTGGGAGCGGTTCCTGGCTGCCGAGACAGGGCGGGTGCTGGCGACCGTGCCGCCCCGCGACGGGCGGGTCCACGCAGAGCAGTGGCATGACTGGCGTAAGGCCCTGAAACGCTACCGGGCAGTGCTGGAGCTGCGCACCCGGTCCCCGGAGGCACTGGTGGCGCTGTTGCGGTCCCTGGGGGACGCGCAGGACGCGCAGACCCTGCTTGAACTGACGGGCCGTGACCCGCTGCTGACGCCTTACCGCCCCGGGCTGAGCCGGGCGGCGCAGGCCCGGCGACGGGCGGCCCGGCAGGCAGCGTGGCTGCACTGGGAGCGTCTGGGAGGTGACCTGCAGCGCCCCGTTTAATCCGCGACGCGCCCGGACTCAGCGCGGAGCGAGGGCCCGGGCGACGGGATGAGGCGGATACGGCTGCCGATTGAATGGACTGCGAGAACTTCCATCCGGGCGGATTCGGAGGGCTGCGGAGGGAGCGGAACGGACGGTCGGGCGTGGCGTTGGCCACCCGGCGCGTTGGCGGGTGGAGGGCGAAACAGACGGCCGTCCGTGCAAGACCCTCAGTGGCTGCGACCAGCAGCGGGAACCCGCCGCCCTGCGGACCGGAGTTCGGCGGCGTCGACTCGCACGTCCTTCAGGCGGTGCTGGCCCGGCTGGACAGGGCGCACGGCGCTCTTCAGCCGGGTCAACGGCGCCCCGCGGTCCCGGCCAGCAGAACGCGGTTCTTCCCGGCGGCCTTGGCGGCGTACAGCGCCTCGTCAGCGCGGCGCAGGGCGTCCTGCCACGCCTCGCCCGGGGCGACATGCGCGGCACCGACACTGAGGGTCACCGGGACGGACGTGACCGGACCGGTCAGCGCCTGCAGGCGCTCGTGCGCGTGGCGGATCAACTCCCGGAGTTCCGCCACGCCGTCCGGCCCGACCTGCTCCGTGATGATCAGGAACTCCTCACCGCCCCAGCGTACGGCCGTGTCCGCCCGCTGCAGGCCCCCCGCGAGGACCTGCAGCACCCGGTCCCCCTCCGGGTGCCCGTACCGGTCGTTGAGGCCCTTGAAGTCGTCCACGTCCGCCACCGCCAGCAGGTACGCGCGGCGCGTGGCGTTCAGGGCGTTCAGGGCGCGTTCCCCGCCCCGGCGGTTCAGGAGGCCGGTCAGGGCGTCCGTGACCGCCAGGGTCCGCAGCGCGTCCCGGTCATGGCTGATCTGCACGTACCCGATCCGGAAGTGGAACAGTGCGGCCAGCAGCGTCAGCAGCGTCCCGAGCGCGAATTGCGTGCCGAGCGCCGTCAGCCACGGACCGCCGCGGCTCACCTCATGCTGGAGGATCAGGGTGGCGTGCACGACGTAGACCGTCAGCACGAACGCCGTCGCCGCGCGGGAGCCCAGCGTCAGGAACGCCAGCACCGCGCACAGCAACAGCCCGATGACCATCTGCGCCTCCGCGCCGGCCGCCGGCCCGCCCAGCGCCAGCAGATCGAAGGGCAGCCGGCCCATGGCGGCGACCGTGACCACCAGCAGCGCGAGCCGTTCCAGCCGCCCCACCTGCCCCAGCCGCAGGGTCACGACCAGCAGCGCCGTCACGCAGAACAACGCGATCAACGGCTGGGTGAACAGGAAGTACAGGCGCTCCGGACCGTCCCCGAGCGCCGCCTGCACCGTCAGGATCCCGCTCGCGAACAGCCCGGCGACGCAGGCCCACACGTAGTAGGTGCGCCGCGTCTCGTCTGCCGCTTCCTCCATGACCGCATCATGCCGCACGGATCCATACAGCGCTGTCACGGTTCCCACCCGCGGGTCCGCGGTGAGGGAACCTTCCGGCGGACCCTGCCGCCCTGCGTGAACAGGGAATCAACCCTGCATCGCAGGACGACCGCCTGTGCGGGCACCGAGAGCCACCCTCTGCGGGTGCGCGCCCCCGGCGTCCCGTCCGGCAAGAAGCAGCGGCGCGGCCTGATCCCCGCCGGCCGCCGGAAGCCCGACCTGCTG
This sequence comes from Deinococcus depolymerans, assembly GCF_039522025.1. Classification (NCBI taxonomy): domain Bacteria; kingdom Thermotogati; phylum Deinococcota; class Deinococci; order Deinococcales; family Deinococcaceae; genus Deinococcus; species Deinococcus depolymerans. Next base: position 70,167 of record NZ_BAAADB010000004.1, read on the forward strand.
CGCGGGGAGAGACCCGGCCGCTGAAACGGCCCGGAGCCTGCGCGGGCACCAGACCCGCCCGGCCATTGCATTCATCCGCCAGACAGGCAACCATGGACAGCACACACAGGAGGTGAATCCCCGTCCGGCCCGCCGATCCGTCCTTGCCGTCCACCCTGAGCCCCGCCCGCCCCAGCGAACGCCGCCAGCGGCAGGCGCTGCAACTGCTGGCCGCGCTCAGCACGGCCGTGAACGGCGTGATCCTGCTGTACCTGTGGACGCAGGCCGACCCCCAGCGGCAGGCGGGCCGCGCCCTGCCGGCGCTGCTGATCTCCCTGAGCCTCCTGACCCTGACCCTCTGGTCCCGCGTGACCCTGCGCGCCCTGCACCGCCTGAGCGTCGGCGTGCTGCTCGCCTGGTTCGCCGCGAACGTGCACAGCGTCGTCCTGAGCGCGCGGCCCGTCACGTCCGGCCTGCTGATCCACCTGATCCTGCTGGCCCTGTTCTCGTTCACGTGGCTGCCCGTGCGGCCCGCTGCGCTGCTCGTCAGCGCCGGGTACGCCCTGCTGATCCTGGCGGCCCTCGCCAGCGCCGCGCCGGACGTGCCGGGCGTCATCCTGACCGCCCTGACCCTGCCGGTCATCTGGCACCTCACCCAGCACGGCCTGACCGTTAACCGGGAACGCATCCGCAGCGAGGCCCTCCGGACCCTGGCCACCACCGACCCCCTCACCGGGCTGCTCAACCGCCGCGCTGGGCAGGCCGCCCTCGACACGGCCGTCACTGTCCACGCCCACCACCCGGGCCAGCTGTGGGCGGCGCTGATCGACATCGACCACTTCAAACGCGTGAATGACGACCTCGGCCATCAGACCGGCGACACGCTCCTTATCGCCGTCGCCGGACTCCTGCGATCTGACCTGCCCCCCGGCGGCGCGGCCATCCGCTGGGGCGGCGAGGAATTCCTGCTGCTGCTGCCCGACCAGACAGGCGAGCAGGCGCACGCACGCGTGCAGGCCATGCTCGGTCACGTGCGGAACCTGCGCCTGCCCGGCGTTCCACCCACCACGATCAGCGCCGGACTCGCCACCCTGCGCGAAGCGCCGTCCACCCGCGCGCTGGTCGACCTGGCCGACCGCCGCCTGTACGAAGCGAAAGCCGCCGGCCGCAACCGCCTGACCGGCCCGCCAGTCGCCACTTACAAGGACGGACTCCCCGACACACCCGAAACAACCCCAGAGGACGCCCGGCCATGAGAGGACAGGTCCCAGCCACGCTGCGTGAGTGAGCCACGACCATCTGGAACGCCGCCGACCGCCCAACCGCACCCGCTTCAAACGGCACACCGGAATCTGCCCCGAAACCTTCGCCGGGATGGAACCCGTTCTAGGCCAGCAAGAACGCTTCAAGAAACAGTCCGGTTGACCCACGGCCCTCAACGCGGGTGGACGGCTCCTCCTTACCCCACCAATTCTGGCGTGAATACCGCACGTCCGCCCACGAATGCAACATCCGCCAAACCACCGTGCGTTGCGCGGTGGAACGCGTCGAAACCGCCCTGACCGGGAGCGGAGAGTTCCGACTTCCTGGCTGCAAGAGCCTGAAACGGGACGAGAACGTCTTCCAGATCATCGCCGTGGATGCCGCCGAAACCCCCTGTGAGCGGCCGACCAGCCAACAACGCCGCTGGTACAGCGGCAAGAAGAAACGACACACCCTGAACACGCCGGTCGTGATCGACGTGTCCACCCGCATGATTCTGTGCGTTGCCACCGCCTTCGGGTCCATGCATGACCTCACCCTGTTCCGGCAGTCGGGCGTCCAGATCCATCCAGAGACGGCGCTGATCGGCAACGCCGGATACAGGGGCATCTGGCAGCATCATATTCAGTCACGCCGCCCAGGGCCACCAAGAAGGCGCTGTTGACGCTGTTCAGGCGTCAGCAGCACCTGGAACTGGCGTCGACCCGCCGGCCGGCCGAGCATGTCATGCGGCGTCTGAACGTGCTGAAGGACGTCTACCGCCACCGTCGCCAGCGTGGCGTGACTTTCGCAGCGGGGCTACTGATACGGATTCCGTTTGTTTCGTTAACAGATCGGAACACCACCGATCTGTTAAGTCCACGTCCGGAACCCGCCCAGCTCCTACTCGCTTCGCTTGGATTGAATGGCTTACAAAGCCATTCAATCGGAGTCCGTATGAGCTGTCTGCAGACAGCTCAGTCCGAGTCCATATCAGGGGTTCGTGACCGTGTACGCGTACCAGGGGCCATCGTACGTATTCGTGACCCTGGACTGCCCGATCCGGTCGTCGGTGATCGTGCCGTCCGGGCGGGTGGTGAGGGTATGCACGGTCGTGTTCCAGCCGGGCTGCAGGGTCACGTCGTACGTGACGTCCGGACGCCCAGGGCACTTGACGGCCCCTTTCATGCTGCCGGTTTTCTGGGCGTACCAGAAGCCGCTTCGTTCGACGGTGGTGGTTCCGTCGGCGTTCTTCCTGACCGCCTGCGGGTACAGGACGCTGGACGTACCGCCGGCCGTATTGAACATCGCACGGTCCGTGAACCTCAGTGTCGTGTCCTGAACCGCGAGGCCGCTGATGTCACACCCGCCGTTCTTCCAGGCGGTCGCGTACTCACTCAGCTGACGCATGGTGACCGAGGTGGCCTGCGCGGCGGTCATGGTGATGTCCACCGTTCCACCTGCTTTCAGGGTGCCGACGACGAGCTTCGTGTTCTGCGTGGTGTACGACAGCTCGGCGTCCTGTACGGGCTTGTAGTTCTGGGTCGTGCCGGTGGCAGTGAAGGACAGATCGAGGGGATCGGTGGTGACGGACGTGGTGTTGCAGGAAGCGATCAGGGCCGGGATGAGCAGGGCGGGCAGCATTCGGGTACGCATACGGGAACCTCAACAGAAGGAGAGAAGGGAAACGTGTTCACAGGTCTGGATGGAGCCTGATTGTTATAGCAAGTCTTTCTATAGCAAGTCGCACTATTTCTCACATCGCGCGAGGCTAACTGGATGGACGAGCAGTCGGACACACTGGTCGGGATTGGCCTGCGAATACGCGCCGTCCGCGAGCAGCGCGGCTGGAACCAGGACGAGTTCGCCCACCGGGCGGGCGTGCACCGCTCGTACGTCACGCAACTCGAGAACGGACGCAAGGACTTCCGCATCAGCACGCTCTACCGCCTGGCGGAAGCGCTGGCCATCCCCGTCACGGACCTCCTGACAGGCACTCCGGACGCCGCCCGCTGAACGGAACGCACCGGCCCTGCCCGGGCAGGTCGGCGGGTCAGTTGCGGTTCATGGGGGGTTTCTGCGGCGCGGTATGGCACGTCAGCTCCTGCCACTGCCGGTGGTGATCCTGCGTGAACCCGCGAGCAGCGAACACGCCCTCATTGATTTGGCTTCACCCGCCGAGCAGTGCGCCCTGGCCCTTCTGAATGCGCTCCTCGGCTTCCCGGACCAGTGCCTGCAGGAAGACTTCAGCGCTCCCGCCGTACACGGCTGTCATCAGTTCCCGTTCCACGGTGACCGTGTCCAGAAGCGTGTCCCGGATCGCCTGATGGATCAGAGCGATCCGGGCTGCGCCGAGCTTCACAACCTGCGCGCCGCATAACAACCGCATACGGGCTATGAGGGCGTCCGCCTGCTCTTCGGAACTCAGGGACCGCAACTCCACTTCACGGGCGTGGCGGACACTCGCCACGTCCTCCTGAGCAGGCTCCTGTGCGGCTGGAGGCGCTGGCGTGGCCACGCCAGCAGACCGGGCCACACGGCCCTTTGGAGAGGCAGGCGGCACGAACCCCTCCGGATCGGGAAACCGGGTGCCGTCGTCCTTGAGGACGCTCACCACGTACCCGGCGCGGTTCTGAATTCGCCCGGAACCCCGGGCCAGCAGGTATTCCGCTTTCGCGAGGCGGTGGATCAGATCGTCCCGAGCGGTTTCCTGAACCACTGACTGCGCGACGTTCACACCGACGCCGTGCCGCACGAGGCGGCTGAGCAGGTCCATACCGAAATTGGTGCCATCGCCGAAGCGGTAGACGATCTCCTGCCGCGCACCGCTTCCCAGGTGCTCCACCACTTCGAGGTACCCGTGTTCCTGCAGTTCGGTGTGAGCTTTTTCCAGGGCCCGGCGAATCCGGCTGGGCACCAGGTCCTTGAGCTTGCATTCGATACCCCAGTGCACGAGGCGCATCCGCAGGTCCATGGCGATCACCTGCGGATCGGTCGGGTCGTACCGGCGGGCGTCCAGCAGGCGGTACACGCTGCGGGTCAGGGGCCGCGTGAGTTCTCCGAGGAGCATCGGGTCCAGGGGTTTGAGGTACTTCTCCCGGACGCTCTGGACGAACGCGCGGTGCAGCCGGATCCGGATGACGCTTCCGCGCCCGAGGGTCTGCTCGGCACTGTCGTACGCGAGATCGTCCACCAGCGAGAAGGTCTGCGTGGTCCAGCGGCGCTGCGTGTGGGCCCGCCACGCGTTCTGAGCGACGAACTTCGCACTGTTCAGGCGGTGCAGGCTGGCATGCAGCACCTGGTAGTACCGGCCGCCGACATCCAGTCCCGCGCTCACGAGAATCTGATGCCCGGTCGTGACGATCTCACCGCTTTCGGGGGAACCCTGTTCCAGGAAGATGGTCAGGATACCGTTCATGATGTCGCCGTCCAGGCCGTGCGGCACACCACCGAACTCACTGGGCGCCACGCAGGAGAGTCTCGCGGGTTGCCCGTCGACGTCGAGGTGGACTTCCCAGCTGGTGTAATCACTTGGAATGCGTTCCTGTACGCAGATCAGCCCCAGTTGCCCCAGGTTCAGTTCGTCGACGCGGCGTGGGGTCTCGATCGCAGGGACCCGCACGCCGGACCGGGGCGGGCGTGAACGTTCGACCTGGTGTTTCACGATCTGCCCAGTATAGGCGGCAGAATCTGGCATTGAGGGGCAGGTGCCTGATTGATGATTTCTCCTGACAGGTAAAGAATTTGATTGATTAAAAGATTGATCATCATCAGAGAAGCCGTCCGATTTACGTCGTGCACGTCATTTTCAGATTTTTCCTGGCCGAGATGTCCGAACTAGGGCCGCCAGAACTGACCGAGATGTCCGAACTTTCCTCTTCAAAACTGACCGAGATGTCCGAATACCCTCTCTGCGACTGACCGAGATGTCCGGACAAAACCAACCCAGATGTCCGACCGGGTCTCCACTCAATTGACCGAGATGTCCGAACAGGCAGGAGAGTAAGTGGCCGAGATGTCCGAACTTCTTGAGTTCAACATTACCTGGATCAATTCGGACATCTCGGTCAGTTCCCACGCGACACTTCTTTCTGAAAAATTCACGCTGGCAACGGGCTGCAACTCCTTGCCGCTTCCACAACTGACCGAGATGTCCGAACTCCCGGGTGGCCGAGATGTCCGAACCTCAAGGCAGATGGTCGGTGCAGGTCTTCATCCTCTGTTGAATTCGGACATCTCGGCCATTCCTGCATGTGCGCGTTGCCAGCCAGGCGAGAAGCAGGCATGCTCTTGAAGCGACGCAGCGTCCTCCCCGGCGCCGGCCCAGCAGCGTTCGCTGACAGGTGTTTCACCGAGAAGCTCAGGGGAAGCCCCTAGGTCTGGCTGCTGCCCGGCCGCGGGCAGGTGTAGGCGTGTAATACGGACTGCCGTTTGTTTCGCCAACAATCCGGAACTTCGCCGGATTGCCGGCTCCACGTCCGGAACCCGTTTCTCTCCTTCTCGCATCCGCTCGGATTGAACGGGCTTTGCAGCCCATTCAATCGGAGTCCGTATAACGTCTGCACGAAGTGCGCGGGGCCCGGGTCGCTGGTGAAGGTCGTGGACGGCAGGCTTGCGAAGGACCCGATTCAAGACGATGGGGCCGCCATGGTCCCTCATGCTCATTTGCGCTGACCTGCCGTCCACCTGCGCGGTACGCTGCCCGTCATGACCGAACGGGTCCAGCAGACCAGACGCAAGGCCCCGCTCCCACAGCGGACGCCAGAACAGATGGACGTGCCAGTGGCCATGGAGCCCCTCGCCGTCCAGCGGCAGGCCCTCACAAGGCACGGCACCCGCCCACAGAGCGCGCAGCGTCACGCGGCCGGGCCGGTCCTGCGGGCCGCCAGCCTGGACAGACAGGAACACGCCCACCTCGAACAGGAACGCGGCCACGTCCAGCGGCAGGTAGCAGCGCTCGGTGAAGTGACGACTGTGGGGCCACAGGCGGACCCCCGCCCCGTTCCCGATCGGCCCACCACGCCCGCCGAGTGGGTGACTGTGATGCGCGCCCGGGCCGAAGAAGTCCACGGGCAATCGCTGGATTCCCGCTGCAGCGCAGCCTTCACCGCGCTGCAACGGCAGGTGGCACAGACCCTCGCACAGGGCTTCCGCTCAGACCGGGGGGATGCCCAGGCCCGCTACGCCGCGTACGGGGAGCACCTCGCCACTCTGCAGCGCCATCCAGTCAGTGCCCCAGTCGCCCGCGTGGTACTGGGTCTGATTCCTTCTGCGGAGCGGCTCCCCCTTCGGCGGGCGGTCGACGAGACCCTGCAGCGCCTCCAGGCGCAGGAGCAGGCTGCCCTGAACTTCGACACCCTGCAGACCCTTCAGCGGCAACTCGCGGAGCTGGACGCGGAAGCCACACAGCCCGTGCTGGCCCGCATCCAGGCGCGGCGTGGGAGCGGGAACCCGCTTCCGGAAGCCATTCAGCGTCACCTGGAGCAGGGCCTGAACCATGACCTGAGCCGCGTGCGGATTCACGATGACGCGCAGGCCGACAAGCTCGCCAAGGGCGTGAACGCCATCGCGTTCACGACGGGCACGGACATCTTCTTCCAGGCGGGGAGCTTCAATCCGAGCACGCAGAGCGGCCTGGAACTCCTGGCGCACGAGGTCACGCACACCGTCCAGCAGAGCCAGGGCCGCGTGGGCACCGGCATCGACCCGGACGCCGGGCTGGAGAGTGAGGCGCGCAGGATGGGCGCACAACTGGCGAGTGCAGGGCCGATCAGGCAGACGGCCGGCCGACTGAAGCCACTCGTTCCGGCCGTGAGTCTGCGGGGCTTACAGCGCGCCCCGGGATCGGCCGCCGGTATCGCCAAGTGGCGCAAGAGGCTGGACAGCCTCAACAAGGAACTTGCGTTGGACCTGACAGACCTCCTGACCGGCGGTCCGGACGCCGCCCGCTGAAAAGAACGCACCGGTCCTGCCCGGGCAGTTCGCCAGATCAGTTGCGGTTCATGGGGGGTTTCTGCGGCGCGGTGTGGCACATGAGCTCCTGCCAGTGCCGGTGGTGATCCTGCGTGAATCCGCGAGCAGCGAACACGCCCTCGTCCCACCCGACCGTGAGCAGCACATGCTGGGCGTCCACCAACCCATGCGCGGCCATCAGATCCACCCATCCGAGATCCGCCTGGAGTTCCCCGAGTTCGCTGCTGGGGTACGCCAGCCAGCTGCCGGTCCAGTCGACGTGCGGGCCGTGTACGGCCGACACGCAGTCACTCCACCCGAGCGCGTACCGCTCGTCGGGCTGCAGGAGCGCCTGCACGGGATCCGCATGCCAGTGCGGGTACAGCGGCGGCGTCGCGAGGTGAACGTGCAGGGTGTCTCCAGTCTGCTCACCGAACAGGAGCCCTGAACGCAGGCGACCAGGAACGTACAACTGCTCATGCAGGGTGCGGAGGGACCCGCTGGTGAACGTCACTTGAGCGAGAGGCAGGTGGTCGCCAGTGGAACGGGTGTCAGGCGGATGCCCGAGAAAACGTCGATGTGCGCGCATATATAACTCCTTGTCGTGTGGGTCGTAGTGACCACAGGCCTGACCACAGGCTTGACGCAAGCCCCTGGATTCATCCATGTGCGCCATCTAACGGCGCGATTTGATTACTTCTTCAGGAGGTCGAACTTGGTTCGTGGTTCGAGGGCTAGGTGACATGCGTCTATAATTGACAATTGTAGAGGTATGAAGCTCACTGACAAAAGTTCTTATACTGCCAGCCTACGGCGGTGGACAGACCAGCCCTGAGTTCTAAGCAGACGAAAGAAACTTGCGTTTAAAGCGCCGTTAATCCGAACAGGTGAAATAAGGCTGTTACACCTGAGCCAAAAGGCACGGTGGAGACCAAAGGGGCTATGGTTCCCTGATGGACGAACTTCGACCACCCGGCGCACAGCAAGCTGCTAAGGAACTCTAGATACGTCAATCGCGTTGGAATTTGGGAACTCCTACATCACTTCACCCGCAAGGGACGCGAAAATGTCAGCGTGTGAGAAGGAGGACGGAGGTGGCGTAGTAGCCCAATGCCTGTCTGTAATGGACGGGACATGGTGAAGGTCCACCAGGACAAAGGGAATGGAAAGTGACCCCCACTTCCTTATTCGTGGAGACGTTAGACAGGGCCTGTCCCTGAACAGACCGCGAATGCCGCAAGGCAAAGAAGATGAGGAGCTGGTACAAGTACCGGAGTCTGGAAAGCCGGATGCGATGAAAGTCGCACGTCCGGTTTGGAACGGGGGAAAGGCCGCGAGGCCCTACCTATCGTTACGGGGTCAGTCAGGCGGCGGCCCCACAGGGGCCGCCATGCTGTTCATGGCGGAATGCATGCAGTAGAATACGTCCATGGCAATAGGAAAACGGGGACGGGCAGTGCGGACCTACTTCGTCCGCAAGCTCACGTTGCCCAGCATCCTGAAACCTCGCCTGGACGAACTGAGCGCCGCCAGCGGCGCCCTCTACTCCCAGGTGCTCACCACCTTCTGGCGCACCCTGCGCCGCTCCGCCGGGAAACGCAAGGATCACCGCCGTCAGGCGGTGTTCCTCTCCAGCGGCACCTTGCAGAAACTCTTTCCCAAAGACCCGGCTGGTCTACTGCACTCCCACTCCTGCGACGCGGTCGTGGACGCCTTCATCGCCAGCATGGACTCCGCCCGGACCCGCAAGAAGACCGACCCGAAGGCTCGCTTCCCCAGACGACGCAAACGGTTCTTCAAAGTCACCTTCAAAAGCAGCGCCATCCGTGTGCGGAACGGACAGTTGATCCTCTCCACCGGAGACCGTGCACATCCGCTGGTCATTCCGTGGGCTTTTGATCTCCCCGTGAACGTGGAGATTGGCTGGAGAGCGTGTGGTGGGTACGAACTGCGGGCCATGTACGTCGATACCCGCCCGGTGCAGACCCCACTGGGGGATAGTGTGGCCGGCATCGACATCGGGGAGGCGCGGATCGCAGCCGTGTATGACGGGCAGGGCGTGCACCTGCACTCCGGGCGCCTCATCCGCGCGCGGAACCACTACGCGAACAAGCATCAAGCGAAGCTTGATGCCCGCATCGCCCGTAAGAAGAACGGCCGTCCACCGGGGCAGCGATCCTCAAAGCGGCTCCGTCGCCTCCAGCGGGCCCGGCGCACCCTCCGGGACCGCATCAAACGTCAGAACCGGGATCAACTCCGCAAGCAGGCCAGACAGGTTGTCTCCACCCTCCACGAGAGCCGGGTGCAGACGATCGCCGTGGGTGACCTCGGCGATATTCGAAACCGCATCGATTATGGGCCCAGGGCGAACCAGAAACTCCACGCCTGGATGTTCGGTCAGTTCCTGACCGAACTGAAAGCACAGGGGCGGAAGTTCGGACTGCAGGTCGTCGTCATCGATGAAGCGTTCACCTCGCAGACGTGCCCATGGACGGGACAGCGGCGTAAACCACGCGGGCGACACTTCGTGTCGCCCTGTGGGCAGCACCGCATGGATCGGGATGGGGTCGGCGCGGTGAATATCAGAGCGAAGTATCTGGAGATCCAGGCGGGCAAGGGAACAGCCTATGGGCGAACCCCCTCGCTGCCCTGGACTCCCGTACTGGTCGGTATGGCACCGACCACCTGGGGACAGCGCTTTCGTCCCCAGGTGTCACACGCGCAGTCCAGGCGTGGAGCCGTCTACAAGACGGCAAGAATCCCCGGCCTTTAGGCCTGGGGAGTGTCAAGATGAGTTGTGGGGTTACGACTGCCCGGGTGCGCCGATCTTTCTGTTCAGGGCGCGTGCTTCTGGCGCGTGCGCAGGCGATCCAGCAGTGCCCGGGCTTCCGGGACGGTGGCGGCCTTGCCGATCCTGATGAGATCCAGGGCGCCTACGAGACCGGCGATGAACGCTTCCACAGCCTCGTCCCGCACCGTCCGTCCATCCGTGGTGGTGTCCAGCCGACGGGACAGCAGCGTCAGTGCGGCCGATGCGGTGCGTTCCACGTCCGGTGGTGGCTCGGGCGAGGCCGGCTGCCTGGTGTCGGGAACTGCGGTTTCCTGCTTGTCGGTACCTGTAGCTGGCGGAGCTGCCGGCGTGGAGGTCCGGGCCGCCGCACCGGGCAGCACGTACCGGTCCGGGTGCGCGAGGATGTCGAGCAGGAGGCCCGCAGGATTCGTGACCCGCTCACGGTACGGCGTGGCACGCAGCGCCGCCAGGGTTCGCACGGCAACCTCGACCTGTGCGAGCGTGAACTGACGGGCCAGTCTGACGGCGCGTCCCGGCGCGACCCCCTCAGCAGTGAGGAGTGTAACCGCATGGGCGTCGAATGGCCGGGTTTCTGGTTGTGAGGGAGAACCGCCAGATCCACTCACCGCGCGGGGATCATCACCTGAACCGGGAACATCCAGTGCGTCAGAGGCGGATGGATAGAACCGGTAGGTGATGACCTGCGCCGTGCCACGACCTTTGAACTCCACGCCTTCCAGTAGCCCGGCGCGTTTCAGCGACTCATGGACGGGCGCCAGAGCCCTTACGACCTTGTCCGGGCGATCCCAGTGAAGGCCGAGGTGCGCGGCCCACCGCATCAGTGGAACTCGGTAGGTGTCAGCGAGGTTTTCATCGTTCTGGAGCCGCAGAACACTGAGCGTCAGAAACGCGTTGCGGGCCATGGGTTGCTTCAGCTGTTCGAGAAGTCGGCGATCCACGGCGCGCAGGTATCCGTCCCGCACGCTCTGCATCACTGTCCGGTCCAGTTGCACTGTGACCTGCGTGTGGGGTTGCCAGCGACCAATAGTTTCACCTATGGCGGCTATTCCGTTCACTTCGACCCGCACGATGATGCTCATCGTTACACTGCGCCACTGTAAGCGCCCCTGGTCGAACCAAGAATCCCGAATCTCGTATGAGGTACGCTGTAACCTCCTCAGGGTTTCGTGAACCTCTTTGTAAGCGCGGGCACTAGGCTGCACGCCACTCATTCGCAGCAGTTCCACTACCGTCATGGTGACCTTGTCGTCATCGGGCATGTCCTGTATCACGGCGGCCGTAACAAGTCCCAGCAGCACGTCATTATCGGTTCCGTGAGGGACGACGTCGCCAGCTGCGGCTGTACATTCAATACGGATCGCCCCATGGCTGTCGAGCTCGACCGTCTTATGCCACTGCGTCTGATGCGTTTGCTTGACACTCTGAATCAGATTCAGCCGCGCCAGATTCCTCTCTATGTGCGTGATGCCCACCGCCCGCTGGGCTGGTTGGTCAGATTGCAGCGAGCTTACCTTTTTTCCGCGCATTGTTCAACTTCCTGGTTTATGTGAATGATGATGTTTTTTCTTTTAAATACTTAAAAAACATCATCATCAAAGACGAATTCGTGAAAGCGCTCTAGGACGTTGTTTTTGGACAAACCCCCCAAATCGCCAACGGTGATCGGGGACAAACCCCCCAAATCGCCAACGGTGATCGGGTGCAAACCCCCCAAATCGCCAACGGTAATCGGGTGCAAACCCCCCAAATCGCCAACGGTGATCGGGTGCAAACCCCCCAAATCGCCAACGGTCACTGTGCGGGGGACAGAATCTCGGGACTTCTAGTTACAGGGATGCGTCCACCTCGATGTCGGGTTGCGGGAGCGAGCCCGCCAGTGCCCTGGACTCGAGCGATGTGCTGAACAACCCGTTGAGGTCTGCGAGGAGCGAGCGGTGCGTGGCGACGAGCGCCGCCGTGCCGCCGGCCAGAACGTACGCCAGGGGCGTCTGCCCGTCGAACGGCGGACGGTTGTTCTCACGGGTGAACCAGCGCTCGGGGTAGCGGTTGTAGAGGACGTGGACGGCCTGGGCGATCTCCACGCTCGACCGGATCCTCTGCTGCTGCTCTGGGGAGACGGGCAGCGGGAGGCCGGTCGGGAGCGCGAGTCGCACCGCGCGGGCGTCCAACCCGAGCAGCTGTACCTGCTGCGCCGTGGTGAGGCCGACGGTCGCCAGGAGGTGCAGGTTGGCGGCGAGACGGGTGGCGGGGATGCTGGACGTACCCCGCGTCATGAGCAGATCCTCCCCGAGGTAGGCGAGGCCAGTCCCCGCAGTCCGGAAGTGCGCTCGTCCACTGGCGCACGGACGGATATCAGGAGCGTCATGCCGCACGCCGACGCTGCCGACGCCAGTGGAACGACGGTCGCACACCGTACTGGCGCAGTCCACGGGCATGAACGTTACGGGCGGCGTTGACATCCACGTGCTGAACGCCGACGCACCGCGGGCATACAAATCGTTTCCCGTCGCGTTTTCCGATCGTATCGGGATGGACGTGGCACACCTGACTGGTTCCCCGCGCGTTGACGCGCTCGAACGGCACGCCCGCCCGAAACAGCGCCTGCGGTAACCAGGAGAAATGAAAATCGAGAGTCGCCTGCAGGCGGCCGGTCGCGATAAAACCGCCCCACATGCCCTCGATGGTGAGCTGCTCGGCGTAGACCATGCTCGCGGTACGGGCGAGAAACCGGATGGCGGCCTCCGCCTCCTCGCGTCCGGCGGCGTACGTGAGGAGCCGCAACACCCGCCTCTCCTCCGCGGAGTAGTCGTCGCGGCGGCGCAGCGCGTTGAGCAGCGGGAGGGGCCCGCCGAACATCTCCACGCGGCCGTCACCGCCGGCCGCACAGACGACGGGCGAACTGCCGAGATCCAGCCCGAACGTCGTCAGCTGGGCCGCGGGTTCGAGGTCGGCGGTGGGGGTCAGCTCGAACGCGAGGCGGGTGAACCAGTGGCCGTCGGGCGTGCGGATGAACTGGGTTCGCGCCGGGTGCCACACAGCCGTGAACCCGCTCGACGGCGTGACGAGCTGTGGGGGCTGACCGGCGTGGAGCCCCCGAGCGACGACGTCGGTGATTCGTTCCCGAAACAGTGTGACGTTGGCGTCGGGGTCGCGGAGGATCGTCAGCAGCTCGTCCAGTCCGGTGTACTGCCGGAAATTCGGCGACGCGTCAATCACGGCGATGAGGGGCGCGGAGGGGAGTGCATGCACCTCGGTGCGGATCACGAGGTCACCGATCTGCAGGTAGTTGCTGTCGAGCGCGGTGACGTGCAGACCGGTCGGGAGATCGAAAAGGCGGCCCCGAGGGCCGCATTTGGCCAACTGAGATGGCTGTCCATCAAACAGGGCGTCGAGTTTGGGATAGCTCTCTTTGTGGTTGCGTGTGCTGTACGTGTCCAGATCGTTAAATGCCATGGGAGCCTCCGTGTGGTGGTGGGTGCGTCGTCATGCGACGGCGATGCGATGACGGTCAAACGGGCGTTCGACAGCAAAAAAGGCCGCCCCCGTAAGGGGGCGAATTTCACGGGAAGGTGGCTGCCGAGTGCTCCGTTGATCGTGATCGCAGGTGCGATGTCGTGATGGTCTGCTGTAGCAGGTGAGCCGAAAATAGTCAGAGAATGGTCCGGCTGGATATCTGCAGTGGGAGGCGCCGGCCCCGGCCATAACACGAACGGCACGGATGTGACGCATGGTGGTGTGACCGCCGATTCTCCATGCGGCTGGATCATCGCCAGGTTTGTGATTGAGCGCATGCCTCCCCGTTTTCACCACCCGCGGGCCCAACGGGCTCCGGGTGGTGTAGAGGTATGTGGGCAGAGGAACGCCACGCCAACGGCACGTCCGTGCCGCCACCTCTGCTGGACGGGTCTATGCCGCCTCCCGGTCCCGCAACGCCCGCCGCACGTTCACCCACCGGCCCGCGGTGTCCTCCGCCGACAGACTCCAGTCACCTGACGCCCAGTCCGGCCGCCCGAACACCCCACTCGCCGAGCCGAACGCCCGCAACGCTGCCGCCGCCGCCAGCCCCAGCGACTCGTCCCGCCACGCCCGCGCACTCACCGTGCGGAGCGTCACGCCGTCCACCACCCGTACCGCCGGCGCGATCAGCAACCCCCCCCCGCCGCGCGTCGAAGATCGTCCGCCACCCGGAACACAACTCCAGCAGCGCCCGCTCCCCGCCATGCGTGATGGAGACTCCCACGCCGGAGAGAGGAGACAACGCCGACCAGTTCGTCTGCATGTTCCAGCACTCCCGGCCCAACGCTGCATGCAGATTCATCAGCACCCACCTCGCAGAAGAGAACGCGAAACACACCAGCACCCATCGGCGGGCGAGGGTCACCAGACCCCAGACCCCGCCCGCCGAAATGCAGAGAGGAGGAAGCGCCGCCCGCCCGGGAGGGAACGTCCACCGGAGCAGAGAGAGGGAGCGTCCACCACCGGAGTCAGAGCGCGAGAGCAGGGGTCACCCGTTCAGTCCCGGACGCCAGCCGTCAACGCCACCGCCGTCATGAACAGCAGACGCCCCAGGCCACCGGACGACGAACGCCGGACCGGGTCGTCCTCCAACCGGACCGAGAACGGCTCACCCGGCCGGGCCCGTGACTCGATCACCGTCACGCCCTCTACCCGCACGCCCACCTGATCCAGGTACGGTGACACCAGACTCACCACGCCGCGCGACGAACCCACGCCCGCCACCAACGCCGCCGCCCGAACCCGGACGTCCGCGCGCCGCAACCACCCCGCGTCCCAGGAGACGAGCGTCACGTCCCCCACCGCACCGACGGCGGCCGGACCAACCGCACCCGCCGGCCGACCTCCACCACCGTCCGAGTTCCTGAAGGCACCCGCACCAGCACCCCCCGTCCATCTGCGGAGAGAGACACGAACGCCCCCCGCACCGGACACAGGACCCGCCCGCCCGGTTGAACATCCCAACCCGCGCAGAGCATCAATGCCCGCACCAACCGTCATCACCTGTCGGCGGGCGAGGGTCGCCAGACCCCGCCCCGCCGGACCCGCCCATCACCGCCGAGCGGTCACCGGCTCCAACCGCGCGCCCGCCGGAACCCGCGCCGTCAACCAGCACTCACCTGACCGGCCCGCCGGCCACGCACTCACCTGAAGCATCACGCCCCGCAACCCAAGAACGAACGCCCCCGACCCCACCTGGTCCCCGCTGCTCGCATGCACCGTCACCCGGGACGGCAGCACACCCGAACACCCGGCCGGCAGGAACAACCCGAACCGCGCCGCGCCCGGCCGGGCGAAACACCGCAACCGCCAACCGCCCTCCGGACTCGCCCACCCCAACCCCACCGGGACGTACCCACCCTCCGAACCCAGCGCCGTCACGAACACATCCGCCCGCCGACCACTCACGCCCGCACCGCCCTGCTCCGCTTGGGCAGGATCACCAGTTTCGTTTCACCGGCCGGGATGATCACGTCCAGGGTCGCGAGCACCGCCCGCCCCTCCCGCGACACCCACGCCCGACCCACCTCGAACCAGTCCGTCCCGCCCGACCCACCTCGAACCAGTCCGTCCCGCCCGACACCGCTGGACGGGTCACCATCAACCGGAACTGCGCGCCCGGCTCATACCCGTTCGCATCCCGGATCACCAGCATCTCGTCCGGCACGCCACCCTCCAGTTGAATGTTCCACCCTCCGCCGTTGCGATGGCGGAACGCAACACCGACGTTCCTCCACCGAGCCGACCGATCCCGAACCACCACCGCCGCCTGAGTCATACCACCCTCCACCGAGCGGCGCGGGTCGCCAGACCCCGCCGCTCGCAGCCCCCACGCCGCACGCCAACCGCCACCCATCACACCCAGGCGAACACCCACCGCACACCAACGACCGACCCCGGACAGACCCACGAGTGACTCCGGACGAAGCATCGGCGGAGACCGACAAGGGACCCCGGACGGACCGGAGACCGACATCGAACGGACCGGCAGCGGAGACCAGCGAGCATCACCGCAGACCAGCGAGTGACCCCGGACGAGGAGTTGGCGGAGACCGACAAGCGACCCCGAACGGACCAGCGACCGACACCGAACGGACCGGCAACAGAGACCGGTGAGCATCACCGCAGACCAGCGAATGACCCCGGATGAGACGTCGGCGGAGACCGACAAGCGACACCGAACGGACCGGCAGCGGAGACCGGCGAGCATCACCCACGACCCCACGAATCACCCCGAACGAGGCGTCGGTGGAGACCGGCGAGTGACATCCGATCGACGCACGAGTGACCCCGGACGAGGCGTCGGTGGAGACCGGCGAGTGGCATCCGACGACGCACGAGTGACACCAAACGGACCGGCAGCGGAGATCGACAAGCCCCAAACGCCACCCCCCACCCCTCATGGCGGGACGCGCCCAACGGGCCGGCCCGCAGGCAACACCCCCCCCCAACGCCGCCGCCGACGCCTCAGCCGACCCGAAAAACCGCACTGCGCAACAAACGCAACACCCGAGACGCCCCGCAGGACACACCCAAAAACAGTCCACACCCCCGCAACGCCGAAAGGGACGACGGAAAACATGCGTCGATGAGGAAACCTCTCTGCTTAGGACTGTAGGAAATCGGCAAGAACCTCATTTCCAGATGCGCTCATTCTCGGTACAAGTTACCCCTTGAATGAGGGGCTTTTTTCGAGGCTCAGAGCCTCGTCCGGCCTCGACGCTCGCGCCTCCCAGGCCTCCGTCGACGCTCCGCGCCGCTGCTCAAGTGCGCCGAAATTATTTCTGACCGGCCGCCCAGATACGGTCGGGCTCTGTGATGACCGGCCGTATCACTCCGAAAAAAATAACCAACTGACCCGCCAAGAATCATGCGCGCTTCACCCGTCGCGGCGAAAAAGTTCAGCGCAAGTTCACCCCTCCGTCCCCTCGCGGAGCAGTGTAGACAACTGAGATCCGCGTTCAGATTCAGAGCCCGCCGCTCCGCATGCACGACCGCCTTCACCCTCAGCCGAGACGTCCGCGCGAGGTCAAGCGGGCATCAGACTCCGCCGCCGATCAGGGTTCCAGATGACTGCCCGCTGCCTGTCGCCGGGAGTTGGAAGAGACCGAAGAGCCTGGTCGGTCGGGGTCCATCGCGCGTCAATTTCGAAGACTGGCGGACCGAACTGCAGACCACCCGCGTCCTCATTCGTGATGCCGCGAAGCTCGGCCGTGGTCAGTCGAGACGTGTCGTCTGAGGTCCAACTCAGGTGCTCACTGCCTGTTCCCGCAGACGCAAGAAGCGAGAAGAGCCTGGCCGTTCGGGGTCCGTCGCGCATCGATTTCGGAGACTGGCGGACCGAACTGCGGACCATTCGCATGCCCCTTCGTGATGCCGCGAAGCTCGGCCATTGTCAGTCGAGACGTGTCGTCCGGGGTCCAGTTCAGATGCTCGCCAGGGTTCCGAGTGACGGTTCGCCGGCTGTTGTTAGAGGCCAGTGGAGATCAGAGAGTCCGGTCATCAGTGGTCCGTCGCGTGTGAACTTTGGAGACTGGCGGACCGAACTGCGGACCATTCGCATGCCCCTTCGTGATGCCGCGAAGGTCGGCTGTGGTCAGTCGGGACGTGTCGTCCGGGGTCCGGTTCAAGTGCTCGTCGGGGTTCCGAGTGACTGCTCGGTGCCTGTTCCCGGAGGCTGAAAGTGACACGAGACCCTGACTGTTCGGGGTCCGTCGCGCGTCGACTTGGGAGGTTGGTGGACTGAACTGCGGACTACTCGCGTCGTGATTCGTGACGCCGTGAAGCTCGGCTGTGGTCAGTCGAGACGTGTCGTCTGCGGTCCGGTTCAGGTGCCCACCGGGGTTCCGGGTGACTGCCCGGTATCTGTTCCCGGAGGCTGAAAGGGGCAGGAGAGTCTGGTCGGTCGGGGTTGGTCGCGCCTCTACTTCAGCGGCAGGCGGACTTCATGACGGGCCTTCCGTGTCCCGATGGGGGACGCTGCGCAAGGCGGCCGAGGTCTGGTCGGGGATCATGTTCGGGCATCGGCCGGGGCTCCGGATGATCCTGTGCCGTCCGCCTTGCGGAACTGAAGCGGGCCGGAAAGTCGGATCGCCGCGAGTCGATCAGGCATCAACCTTGCGGCCCGGCTGTGCTTCGGATGTCCGCCCGGCGTTCGGCGTGGGAGACCGAAAGAGGCTGGTCGGTCCGGTCCGTCAGGATCGCCTGCGCGTCAGCTCGTGATGCCCGGCGGGATTCCGGACGACCGTTCATCGTCCGGCTCGCGACCCTGAAAGAGGCCGGTGGGTCTGGTCGGCCAGGGTCCGTCATGCACTGGGCTCACGGGTCGGTGGGCTTCGGCGCCCTGATGCGAGGTCCTGCGAGGACCTGTTGCGGCCAGGGCTGCCGGGCATCGGATTCAGGAGTGGCGGGCTTCACTTCCGACTTTCTGCCCGCCCTTGCGTGACACCAGGAGAGCGTGACGAAGGAGCCGCGCGCCGTTTCGCGCGTCACGTTCAGGCGCTGTCCGGGCTGCCCGGCGACCTCTCGCGGGTCGGGAGGCAGAGGGGGGAGCCTGGTCGTGCCGGGTTCCTGGAGGCCCGTCGTCCCTCGGGTTCAGGTGCCGTCCGGGCTGCCCGGTGACCTTCCGCGCGTCGGCCTGCGGTGCCGGGAAGGCCCGCCGCAACCGGCCGGTTGTGTGGTCCGCCCGAGTGTCGGCTGGGCTGGTGGTGGTTTCCTGCGTCCCAACCTCAGGCCCGTCGCGGTCCGGAGTATCTGTGGCGGCTGGTGGTGTGATAGAGCACGATCAGGGTTGAGGACTTCTCGGGCGACGACATGCACTCCATCGCTCCCATCGACACCTGAAGGCCATGCCCTGGCCGGGATGTTTTCGTGGCGTTCCGGTCGTTATGGTCTTCGTGCCCGCAGGCATTGCACCGGCAAACTGCTCTCTGTCGGTTCTTCTGGGACAGGCACCTGCAGGCTTCGAGGTGTATGTCGCGGGAACCCGGATCACTCCTGGCGTTGTGTATGGCGGGTGTCGAGTCGTGGAAGGTGTGCTGCATGTGCGCAGGTGCTGGGCGCCGCTGGGGCCAGTTGCCTGGGGCGGCATGGCAGAGGCGGGATGCAGATGGAGGTGATCAGGGCCGGGTCAATGCCCTGCTGTGTGGGGGCTGCGCGGATCTGTGGTACGGATGCTGCTTGTTTCGCTGACTATACAGGACTTCACCGGATGGTCAGCTCAGCGTCCGGAGAGGCGTTTTTCTACTTGTCGCTTCGCTCTGATTGAACGGTCTGTGCAGCCCTTTCGATCGGAGTTCTTATGGCATGTACGCGTGCGTGGTTATCGCTGCAGGCGTGAGCGGAGGCATCCAGGAATGCCAGCGCATGCCACTCTGATGGTGATGGCAGCAAGCAGCTGGCCGTTTCCTTCCGTGTTTATCGGGTTGTTGGTAGTCGGGCGGGATCGTTCTCGCTGTTTTCAGAAGGGTGGTTTACCCCTCAAGAATCGTTCGAGGGGCCTTCTCGTGGCTCCTGTGAGCTTGGGGCTGATGTCTGGTATGGAACGCCCTCAAGAGAAGGTTGCCAGCTGAACCCGAAGGAGCGCCACTTGGTTGTCGCACGTTCCCATCGTTAGGGCGCGGGCCGCCTCGGCGCGGAGTAGCGTGGCGTCCAGCGCTTCCACCTCAAGAACGTCGCCGAGTTTCCGATACTCCCCCGCGTCCAGGCGGTTGCCGTACACCACTCTCAGGGATCGCACGGTTTCCTGAGCCCGTTCTATGGCGGACAGACTCGCGAAGCGCTCGCGCGCCGCCTGATCCGGGTCGGCTTCGGCTTCCAGCAGTCGCGGCGGCGCAGCCACCTGTGCTCTCACGGCCACCTGTTGCCGGGCAGGCGGTGGCCGGTAATCGTCCGGCGAGCGGATGAAACTCACGAAGAAGCCGGGTCCCGGTACCTTTTTGCCTGCGATGAGCCGTTCCACTTCATCCAGTCGCTCACGGACCGTGTCCACACCGAGGGATTCCATCAGGCCCTTGGCCACCTTGGGCACGATGCCCCGCCCGGTCAGGCGGCTGAGCAGCAGGGGGGCGAGGGCCACTACCTCTCGCTCGAAGACGTGACCTACCAACGGATAAATCCGTTGGCTTCTCAGGCAACGCTTGCGTTGACTACCGCTACGTTGATGCCTGTTGGGGCGGCCCGCCCCAGGATGTTCCGCGCTGCGTTCAGGTCGGCATTGTCCACATGACCGCAGGCGACACATCGAAAGCGCGACTGACTGACCCGGTTCTCCCGACAGGTGTGCCCGCAGGCGTTGCACCGCTGCGAGGTGTACCGGGGGTCTACGCGAATCACTCGTCGTCCGGCGCATTCTGCCTTGACAGCGAGTAGGGAGAAAAACTGCCCCCAACCGACATCGTGGATGCTGCGGGCCACGTTGCCCTTGCCCATCCCCGACACGTTCAGGTCTTCGTGAGCTATCAAATCGTTCTCCCGAATCAACTTGGTAGCGGTCTTGTGGTGAAAGTCGAGCCGTTGCCGCGCCACTTTGCGGTGCAGTTTGGCGACCCGCTGGACGGCCTTTCTTCGCCTGTTGCTCCGCTTGTTTCGCTTGCGGCTGACTGCTCGTTGAGCGACCCGCAGCTTCTTCATGGCGGTCTGAAAGTGCCTGGGGTTCTCCACAAACTCGCCATCGGAGGTGATGCAGAACCATGTGGTGCCCACGTCCACGCCCACCGAGCTTCCCGTTTCGGGAAGCGGCTGGGCTTCCACCTCGCACACGTAGCTGACGTGCCACTCCCCGCAGTCCCGCGTGATGGTGGCCGTCTTGACCTTGCCTTCCAGCGGGCGATGCAGCCGGATTCGGATGTTGCCGATTTTCGAGAAGCACGCGGTCTTCTCGGAGACGCTGAACCCCGACTGCGGATAGCAGATGGAGTCGTATCTGTCCCGCCCTTGGAAGCGCGGGTAGCCGGGGGTCTGCCCTGCCTTGACCCTGCGGAAGAACGCCTGAAATGCCTTGTCCAGCCGCTTGAGAACGTCCTGAAGCACCTGGGAGTAGACCCCCTTGTACTCCGGCAGTGCGGTCTTGATTTCCGTCAGATACTTCATCTGGTCGTACCCGGTCACGGTCTTTCCGACCTTGCGGTAGGCGTCCCGACGTTCCTGCAGGGCGCAGTTGTACAGGTTGCGGCAGAGGCGCAACTGTTCGTTCAGCGCAGCTTCCTGCGCTCTGGTTGGGCGAAGGCGATACCTGAACGCCTTGAGATGCGTGGTAGTCTGGATGTGCGTCACCTCCTTGATAAGGTGTTCGCCGTCCCCCGCGCCTGACTCCCCAGAAAGGCGGCGGGTTTTTGCTGTTCCAGCATAGCACGCGGCGGTGCTTTCGCTTCAGACAGAAGCATCAGCACGGCCTCCCTTGCGGGAGGCGTGGGCTATCCATCCCAGGGTTAAAACCCTGGGCTTTCCGCCCACACTCTTTTCTGTAATGCACGCTCTGATTCTGGCCGCGTCCATGGTACGTGACCGACGCAAGGTAGTGCGCCCGCAGCAGTTCGTCATGCGCAGGGTCGAGGACGCGGCGGATTTTATCCGGGCTCAGGTTCAGGATGCGGGCTTTGCGGCCCCATTCCAGAAGGCCGACTTTGAACTCCTGCAGGCGTTCGCTGGGTGCGTCGAGGGTATGACGGTGGCCGTCCAGGAGGCGGTATAAGGCCCGGGCGGTGGGCTGTGTCAGTTCGCCCAGTATCCCGGAACTCAGCGGTTTGAGAAAGCCACGGCGAAGGCTCTCCGCGATGATCGGCGGTAGCACGACAGTGATCATGCTGTCCTGATCGATGGTGCCGCCGGACTGGCCAGTGTCGAACATAATTTCATGCAGGTGCCGGAAAATCACGGTCCGGTACCGTTTGCCGTCATGCCAGCCGCGCTCGATGTGAGAGTTGGTGTGAGATAGCCGCATCAGCGATCCGTGCAGGTTTCTGTGGTACCGCCCGGATGTGTCCAGTCCGGAGGCGCGCAGGAAGTGGTTGGCGGTACCCGTCACTGCGTTGGTGGCTGGAAATCCTTGCGCTGCGAACAGGCACAGGATGCCGATGATGTCGTTGTCCAGGCCGAACGGAACAAGGTACTGCGGCGTACCGATGCATTTCACGCTCATGCGCTCGTCGCCCTCTCCGTACTCGTCTTTCCAGGACGTACTGCCCGCGCCTACACGGCTTTGCATGCTGATCAGCCCGAGGCGGGCGAGGTTCAGTTCGTCGATGTGCCGGGGCAGCGAACGCTTCTCGGAAGCCCGGTGCAAGAGGGTCATGCTGTTGATGTTATGGGTTCTGAGAGAAAAACAAAAACTGAGGTTGTCAACAACAAAGGATTTGAAAAAACCCATCCTGCACATCAAAAAAGAGAATTTCTACCCAAAGTGTCCGTGGATTTTGACCGACCTTCCCCCAAAGTGTCCGTGGGTCGCGGGGCCTGGGCACAGCGCCTGGTGGCTGGGGTCTGCCGGTGGTTGCCGGGCTCGGGGCAGGGTCGTTTCCACCTGCTGGGTTTGTCGTGTTCAGCGGGATTGCATTGTCATGGCTGCCGGATTGGGCCCGGTTGGAGGGTCGTTCTCGTGGCGGCTGTGGCCAAGGAAGCACAGAGGTTTTTTCCGGGGGTCGTTGTGCAGGTTCGTGAAGGGATGCTGCGCACAGGGCCGACAGGAATGGGCAGTCACCTCTGCCTGCTGCCCGTAACGCCTCCTTAACGCCTCGTCCGCCATACTCGCCCGCATGGACCATTACCGGCCTGATGGCTGCTGACCCGAACGCACGTGAGGGCCGGTCAGGCAGCCTGAAAATACTGTCGCTGGGCGGAAGAACTTCATGAAGGCCCCACGGGTTCCAATTGAATACAGCCACCTACCTTTGCCGGTCACACAGTGTTAATCTGCCTTCCATGAAGCAGACGTTCATGCAGGGCTATTCCAGCGCTCATCGGGCTTGACAGGCACCTGAACGGACCTCTCGCACACGCACTCACCCGCCCACTCTTCATCCCGCACCACCGGAGGACCCCATGACCAAGGACCCCATGACCGTCGCCGTGATCGGAACCGGATATGTCGGACTCGGCACGGCCGCACTCCTCGCGCACATCGGCCACACCGTCACCGGCATTGACATCAGCGAGGAAAAGATCAACCTGCTCCGCGCCGGACAGGTCCCCATCCACGAACCCGGCCTCGACGACCTGCTCGCCAGCGTGCAGGACCGCCTCACCTGGACCACCAGCTACGACAGCGTCCACACCGCCGACGTGATCTTCATCTGCGTCGGCACGCCCCCCGGCCCGGACGGCACACCCGACCTGCAGTACGTCGTCAGCGCCGCCGCC
The DNA here is from genome assembly GCF_039522025.1 of Deinococcus depolymerans. NCBI lineage: Bacteria > Thermotogati > Deinococcota > Deinococci > Deinococcales > Deinococcaceae > Deinococcus > Deinococcus depolymerans. Next base: position 93,523 of record NZ_BAAADB010000004.1, read on the forward strand.
CGCATCGCCCCGCACCTGAACGGGCACGCGCAGGTCATCGTGAACAAGAGCACCGTGCCCATCGGCACCGGCGACTACGTGCAGCGCCTCCTCGAGGACCACGCGCCCGGCTACGACCACGAACGCCACCGGGTGGTCAGCAACCCCGAATTCCTGCGTGAAGGCACCGCGCTGCAAGACAGCCTCTACCCCGACCGCATCGTGCTGGGCGGGCACCCGGACGCCCTGCAGATCATGGCCCGCCTGTACGCCCCGCTGATCGAACAGACCTTCACGGCCCCGGCCGCCGCGCCCCGCCCGGAAACGTACACCCGCCCCACCGTCGTGAACACCACGCTGCAGAGCGCCGAGATGATCAAGTACGCCGCGAACGCCTTCCTGGCCCTCAAGATCAGTTTCGCGAACGAGATCGCCGGCCTGTGCGAACGCGTCGGCGCGGACATCGAGGAAGTCGCCACCGGCATCGGCCTCGACGGCCGCATCGGCACCCGCTTCCTGAACGCCGGCGCCGGCTGGGGCGGCAGCTGCTTCGGCAAGGACACCGCCGGCCTCATCAGCGCCGGACGCGAACACGGCTACGACATGCCCATCCTGCAGGCCGCCATCGACATCAACACCCGCCAGCGGCAGGTGATCATCGACAAACTCATGCGCCAGCTGCGCACCCTCAAGGGCAAACGCGTCACCGTGCTCGGCATGGCCTTCAAACCCGACACCGACGACCTGCGCGACGCCCCCGCCCACGACCTGATCACCCGCCTGCACCAGCTCGGCGCGACCGTCACCGCCCACGACCCCATCGCCATGCCCCGCGCCGCCCGCGAATGGACGCACCTCACGTACCGCGAGGCGAGCAGCGTCCAGGACGCCCTGCACCGCGCGGACGCCGTGATCATCGTCACCGAATGGAGCGACTACCGCACCCTCGACTGGAACGCCCACCTGAAGGGCATGCGCGGCCGCCTGATCATCGACGCCCGCAACATCATCCGCACGCCCATCGACGCGCACGTCGAACAGATCGGCCGGGAAGCCCCGGTCGGAGAACGCCGCGCCCTCACCTGACAACCCTCCCACCTTCATGACCGAAGCCACCCATACTGAGGGACACATGACCGAACCCCACCCCACCCCGGTTCCCAGCACCGCCACCAGTGGACCGCTGCGCATCCTGATCACCGGCAGCGCCGGCTTCGTCGGCAGCCACCTCGTCGAACGCTTCCTGAACGAAGGACACACCGTCACCGGCGTGGACAACTACATCAGCGGACAGGTCAGCAACACCGACCTGTTCCGCGACCACCCGCGCTTCACGTTCATCGAGGCCGACGTCAGCCACGGCATTCCCTACACCGGCGAGAAGCTCGACTGGGTCATGCACTTCGCCAGTCCCGCCAGCCCCCCCCACTACCAGCAGTTCCCCGTAGAAACACTGATGGTCGGCGCGCAGGGCACGCAGAACGGCCTGGAACTCGCGCACGCGCACGGCGCCGGGTTCTTCCTCGCCAGCACCAGCGAGGTGTACGGCGACCCGCACGTCCACCCGCAGCCCGAAACGTACTGGGGGAACGTGAACCCCATCGGCGTGCGCTCCTGCTACGACGAGGCCAAACGCTACGCCGAGGCGATCACCATGGCGTACCACCGCAGCCGCGGCGTGAACACCCGCATCATCCGCATCTTCAACACCTACGGCCCCCGCATGCGCCCCGACGACGGCCGCGTGATCACCAACTTCGTTCACCAGGCCCTGCGCGGCGAACCCCTGACCGTGTACGGCGACGGCAGCCAGACCAGAAGCTTCCAGTACATCGACGATCTGGTGGAAGGTATTAGCCGGTTGATGATGGTGAAGTACCACGAGCCGGTGAATTTGGGGAACCCGGAGGAATACTCTGTTGTTGAGATTGCTGAAGTTGTGAAGGATATTTTCGGCTCAGGAAACATCGTATTTGAGGATTTGCCAAGTGATGATCCCAAAATAAGAAAGCCAAATGTTGATGTCGCAAAAAGACTTTTAAGAATGAAATATACTAACGATGTTCAATTAAGATTAGAGATTCTGAAGGAAGAATGGGGGAAATTGAAATGAGTGAGATTTGCGTAATTGGCCTAGGCTATATCGGTTTGCCAACTGCCATACTTCTATCTGATGGCGGATTCAATGTTATTGGAGTCGATACTAGTAGCTATGTCATTGAATCACTAATAAGAGGCAGATCGAATATTAGTGAACCTGGACTGAGTGAGAGGCTGTTGCTCGCTATTCATGAAAGAAGATTTATTGCTTCCTATGACATCCCTATTGCGGACACATATATCGTTGCTGTACCGACTCCTTTTAACCAAGATAAGTCGGCTGATTTATCAGCAGTTTTTAGTGTAATTGAAGGAATTGGTCGGGTAATGAAGCCAGACTCTCTGGTTATTATTGAATCGACATGTCCGATAGGTACAACTGAAATATGTAGGGATAAAATTTTCAATATCTTACGTGAACGCAATCTGGCGCAAGATTCTGAATGTATTAACTTGGCCTATTGCCCAGAAAGGGTACTGCCCGGTAATATTATGGAGGAAATAGTTACAAACGATCGCATTATAGGTGGCATAACACCGAATGCTTCGGAAAAAGCAGAACAGATTTATAGTCGGGTAATTAAAGGGAGCTTGATGCTGACTAATTCACGGACAGCAGAAATGGCGAAATTAATTGAAAATTCTTTTAGGGATACGAATATCGCATTTGCAAATGAGATTTCGCTGATTGCCGAGGAAGTTAACGTCAATCCCTGGGAAGTAATTGAGTTGGCTAATAGGCATCCTCGGGTAAATATTCTCCAGCCAGGTCCTGGCGTGGGTGGACATTGCATTGCGGTTGATCCATGGTTTCTTGTAGAGGCCACTCCTGGCATCTCTCGAATTGTTAAGATGGCACGGGAAGTTAATGATTCGATCCCGAAAACTGTATTAGATAGATTCGAAAAACTTAGATATGATTGTCTTGAGAACGGCATTTATCCATTAGATGTCTTGATTATGGGTCTTACTTTTAAAGCAAATGTAGCGGATATGAGGGAAAGCCCTGCACTACAGATTACTGAGTCGATAGTCAGGAAATATGGCGATGCGGATCATATACACATCTTAGAACCCAATATAGATTCTCTCCCTGTTTCAATTGAAGATCGAGCTCGTTTGACTACCGATCCTTTATCCAATAAAAATTACGATATCGTCTTAATTCTAGTTGATCATACGGCCTTTAATATTGATCTAGTTCAAGAAATAGTATTCAGAAGCAGACATATTATAGACAAGAGGGGCCTAATCAGAAGATTGGGGGTAAAAAATTAAAAGATCACGTTCGATACTAATAACAATTCTCTCGTTTTCAATTAGCTTTGGGTCTCTTGTATTAATATCCCACTTATTTGATAAAAATCAAATTGGATATATGATACTGATACAATCAATTTCCTACATCTTGTTGCCTGTGTTCGGATTTAGATTCGACACGCTTGCTCAAACCTCTGATGACAGTGATTCTTATACTAAAAACAGAGATGCACATATATTAGTATGCCTTTTCCTTATTTCTATATGTGCATTAGTTTTTTTGCCAGCTGTTTTTTTATTAAACTCTGCTGTTGCGATTAATGTATTTCTAACCTGTATTTGCTCTGTCTCCCTATCTCTGGTTAATTTAGCTACGGCAAAGCTCGTATATTTTCAGAATCAAAAAACCATTGACATCATTCGGATCGGCAATCCAATTTTTGTCGTCATCTCCCAAATACTTGTGACTGGTTATGCAGATCTTCATCAATCCCTTCTAATAGCTTTTGTGCTATCACAAATAATAATCTCTGTGACTATTCTCAATAAGGACATTCGAGAATCGCTATCAAATATTCATCCTTCCTACACTTATATCGATAGTAATAAAGCATTTATATTTAAGGCCGTTCCAGCGGGAATAGTCAATTCGATTGGACTTTATGCTTTTACGGCTATGATCCCACTGTTTAGTAGTCAGTATCAAAATACTATTCTGTTTGCACAACGTATCACCCAAGGACCTGCATCAAGCCTAACAATGACTCTGTCGCAAATATTAACTATGAATTCTAAGCAAAAGAAGGTATATATGCCGATTATAAGGGATCACTTTATTCTATCACTAGGAATTTCTATATTTTACGTACTCGGTTTAATCTTTGCAGTCTCATTCATTGAGAATTCCCGATCTAAAAATTGGACTGGCCTGACTGAATTTTCAATTATTTTTTTGGCCATTTCAACAGCACAGATGATTGTGTCACCTACGTCTATAGTAGTATTAAAGTTAAGGAAGCTGGTCTTCCAGGCATCCTGGGATTACTCAAGAGCTGTTGCAATACTTATATACATTCTAGTGTGTTTATATCTTAATCTATCTATACAATCTGTGGTGATTGGCTATGCTATAGTAATGGTGATGTTCTACCTTATATACGCGGTGATGAGCTTTAAGTTCTGGAGATAGCATGAGAAAAAAAGTTCTAATTTTATGTAGGGATTTCCCACCCTATTTTTATTCCGTGGGCGGTGTCAGTAGAATGATCTATCTGTCTAAATATCTCGTCGAAAATAATATCGAACCATCAGTTATTTCTGCTAAGGGCTTTTTTATTTCCAACTTTGGTTTCGAGCCAGTTCTAGAGAGTATTAGAAGAGTATATGTCAAAGATATTTGGCAGCTTGTAAAAACTAAGCGCAGCCTGCATAGCTCTTTGAACAATAATAAAAATCCGAAAGCAAAAATAAGCTTAAAGTCAATATTAATCAAGTTATTTGCCAAAATATTTGGATTTTTAGAGAAAAATATATTAATTGATATGGGAATTCTGTCTTTCATCCCTTTCTTTGCTGCTGCTTGCGCGGAAATTAAGAGGGGATCCAGATTCATAATAGTATCAGTGCCACCTCACAGCATTCTCCTGTCTTCTTTGATGTTAAAGCTCATTTTTAGGTCAAAAATATATCTCGTCTTGGACTATCGAGATGGATGGAACACTAATATAATATTTCGTAGTGAAAATCTAATAGGTAGATATATAGAATTGAGGCTAGAGAGATCCGTACTGCATCATAGTGATCAGGTTTTCTTCGCCACAGAGCAAATGATGAATGCAGTTAACTCTTTTGCGCAAATTTCGCATAAATCTGCCATAATTTTAAATGGTCATCCCGTTGAGGGCGAGTTTGATTCTGAAATAATCAAAAAAAGATGCGCAAAATTAAATATAGGCCATTTTGGATATATATCAGACGATCAAAAAAGCTACAGATATATTGTTCCACTGCTAGATATGATATTATCTAGCAATCTTCCTATTGAGTTGCATCTATATGGTAATGTATCCTTCAAAAAATCCACTCTTGAAAAATACAGCTTCGTAAAAATCTACCCAAATGTCAATGCGGATGAGATGTATAAAACAATGAGGAATATGGATCTCCTCCTGGTATACCACTACCTATCTGATGGTGCACAAGAAGCCATTCCGGGAAAATTGTATGAGCATATCGCAGTAAACATCCCTTCGCTTGTAATCGGTCCTTCTAATTACGCGGCCCGTATCTTTAGTGAGGAAAATGAAATTGGGTACACCGCGGCTATTGAGCGCGAGGATCAAGTCCAAGAAGTTCTTAAGCTAGCGAATTTGGATAAAATGCAGGAGAGAGAATGGGATATATCAAAGCGTCTGTCTAAAAAATACAGCAGGGCAAAACAGTATGAAACGATACTCAATTTAATTAATCAATACTATGCTAAGTAAAATTTTTGATCCTGGGAAACTATTCTTTATACAGGCGTTAATAGTTTTGATCTATATATTAAATAAAGGCGGGCATCAATTAGGAACATACCTGTACATATTTCTTCCTGTTATAGTTTTTCTTCCAATATATGCTTGGTTTAATAAAATAACTGCGAAATATGCTCCAAAGCCAACTCTTGGAGTAGTATACACCAAGATGGCTGTTATATTTTCTATGATCTACGCAAATGTTTGCTTTTTTATATTAATTTTGGTATACAGTGAAGCCGGGGGATTTGGCGGAGCATTAAAAATGCTGGCTGACGCGGGCGGTGTAAGCTACTTTCAGCAAGATTTCTTGGACAAGTACGGTATTTTTTATATCTCTTTATACGCGGCCCCGGCGATAATAACTATAAATGCTATTAATTTTTATAGTAGCTCTCAAAGTAAAAAGATGCTGGCATGTCTAAGTGCGGGCATATTGGTAATAATATTTGGCATATCAATATTATTGGGATCCAGAATATTGATTATATCCGCATGCGCTTGTTGGTTAATGGTGTTTCTTAGATTAGGAAGTGTTAAAAGAAAGCATATTGGCATAATACTAATATCATTGATCATTTCGCTATATTTTATTGTTCAAATTCAAACAACTAAAATACGCACTAATAGTATTTCAGAAGTCTTTGATGTGCTCATCAGGTATTATACTACTTCTTTCGATAATGGTATATATGCGATTGAGCGCTTGTCCTCGGAAAATCCTCTGTTCTGGACTATTCGGCCACTTCTGACGTTACCCATCTTCTCCGATCTAACTAATATTCAATCACTGTATGCTGGGTTATTTGGTACCATACCTATATTGAGCAGAAAGGATGATTTTGATTATGTTTGGAATATGGGATTAGATCCAACTATCAACACTTTTTCATACTTTGGATATCTTTTCCTGGATTATGGATGGTATGGGGCGGTCGTTAATGTGATAATCCTAATTTTACTGCAGATACTGTTCGTTAAAAATCAAAGTGGAAATATTTACAGCCTACTTCTATTTCCTATATTTTACATTGCATTACTAGACCATCTAAGAACAATAAATGTTTTTTCTCAAAGAACCCTGATTTCATGTATAGTAATTGCCGTATATATCGCTTTAGTTAAAGCGTTTTCTTTAAGGAGAAGTAATGAAACGTAACGTGATTGCTCTTTATCTCCCGCAATTTCATCCTATCCCCGAGAACGACCTTTGGTGGGGCAAAGGTTTCACTGAATGGAGGAATGTAGTTCAAAGTCAGCCGAAGTATAAATCACATTATCAACCCCATATTCCGCAAGACTTAGGATTCTACGATCTACGTCTCCCGAGCGTCATTAAGGAGCAGGCAGAACTGGCAAAATCATATGGGATTACGGCATTTAGTATATATCATTACTGGTTTAACGGATACAAACTTTTAGAAAGACCTTTAGAAATTTTGCGTGATCATGAAGACATCGATATAGATTATTGCATGTGTTGGGCCAATGAAAACTGGACTCGTAGATGGGATGGTAAGGATGCTGAAATTTTGATAGAACAGGACTATTCTGAATATGATCCGATTGCGCATATTAAATACATGTCAGGTTTCTTCAATGATAGAAGATATATCAAATGTGAAAATCGTCCATTAATATCTATTTACAGAGCAGAGAGTATTCCTAATTTGACTAGTATAATATCTATTTGGACAGAATACGTAAAGAACATGGGCTACGAAGGTCTCTATATTATTGGAATGTCGAAATCTCCAAAAGAGGACGAGTATCTTATTGGTTGTGGAATCAACGGCTTGATTGATTTCATACCGAAGCGGAATATTTATAAGGCAAACGTTGGTAATCTGCTGAGCTTGGCGAAATATATTGCTAAGAATGGAGCCCGCCCCGTTGTCCACTCAGTTTTCCCAAAACTAACATATTCAAAACGCTTTTCGTATGTCAAGGTAAGAGACGAAGCTCTTTCACGGTATGACAGTTACAGTTATCTGATTCCCTGCATTATACCATCATGGGATAATTCGGCACGTAGAAAGAGCGGGGCAACAATTATTGAAAATCACCATCCACATCTCTATGGTGATTGGTTAAAAAAAGCACTGCGATATAGTGATGCGCCGGAAACTAAAGATAAATTTATATTTATTAATGCATGGAATGAATGGGCCGAAGGCTGCCATTTGGAGCCCGATACACGATTCGGTCATCAATTCCTGGAACAGACCAGACTTGCATTAGAAACACCGGAGAATAAAAAATAATGTCTGCTACTGTCATAATTCCAGTCTATAACCCTGATAGAAATATTAAATTTCTTATTGAATCCTTATTCAAGCAAACAGAAAAGCTCAAAATATTTATAATAGATAGCGGAAATGATCATAAGTGGCGCGATGAAATAACTGCAAGCGAAAACTTGAAAATTGTGAGTATCCCATCTGGGAGCTTTAATCACGGCAGAACGCGCAATTTAGCAGTTGAACTGAGTCAAGAACGGTCTATAATTATATTTATGACTCAAGATACAATGCCAGTGGCGGCGGATAGTTTAGAGAAATTAATTAAACCTATTAAGAAAGGGGAATGTGATGCAACATATGGTCGACAAATCGCCGACCTGAAAGTGTCTTTTGACGACTACATAGACAGAAATATAAATTATCCTCAATACGATATAATCAAAGACAAAAATACACAATCTGTCTTGGGAATTAAAACCTATTTTTTCTCTAATGCTTTCTCTGCTGTTTCCCGAAAATCATTTGAGGCAGCTGGAGGATTTCCGGACAATACGATTATGAACGAGGATATGCTATTATCGTTTAGAATCATTCAGAACGGTGGCAGAATATTGTACGTATCTGAGGCGGAAGTACACCATACCCATGCTTTTGGACTAGATAAATTGTTTAAGAGATACTTCGATCACGGTGTATTTTTTACTAACGAATCTCAAACATTTAAAGGCCTAAAAAAAGGAAGCCAAGGAATTAGAGTAGTAATCATGCAGATCAAATTTGCCAAAAAAATCAAAAAGATTAAATTGATACCGGGCATACTTCTGCGCTCGGCTGTTAAGTTAATGGCATTCCATATAGGAAGAAATCATAGATTGATCTCAGTTGGTCTAAAAAAGAAACTATCTCTCCACTCTAAGTACTGGGAAAGTAATGCTTAGATTGCTAGTTACCGGGGGCTCTGGTTTTGTCGGCAGTAACTTACTAGACAAGCTCGCAATGAGAGCAGAATACCAGTTAATTTCCGCTGATATTTCTATGCCATTGCAAGAAGTTTCTGGAGTTGAATACATTAAATGGGATATCAGGGAGTCCTATCTTGATGCTGACAAGCTGGGCCCTATTGATTGTATTATTCATTTAGCCGCTCTCTGCAAAGAGCCTGGCTATGCATGGGATGAATACTTCCTAACTAATCATGTCGGAACCAAAAACGTGGTCGATCTTGCTAAAAAAGCCGGCTGCAAAAAAATAATTTTTACTAGTACGATGATGGTATTCAAAAGCGAAAACAAGCCAAAATATGAAGCATCTCACCTGAATCCTGATACGGCTTATGGAATTTCTAAGGCGCTGGCTGAAATCGAGATTAAAAAATGGTCTGATTCTCAAGATGGTTCTTATTATATCCTTAGGCCCGGCGTAATATACGGGAATGGCGATCAAGGTAATTTCTCAACAATGATAAGTCAGATTAAAAAGGGAAGATTTGCTTACATAGGTCGTTCATCTACAATTAAATCTACGATTTATTTAGAGCAATGCACCGATATAATATGTGAAATTATCCAAATCCCACAACGCAATAGAATATATCATTTAGTATATCCAGAAGGTACAAGTATTGCAGACTTAACTCATCAAATAAGCAAAACTTTTGGATTTGCTCCCGTAAGAATAGTAATACCTTTCGGAATTGCTTTGATAATGGGATATGTTGGAGAATTTTTGTCAAGCATTGGATTGAAGAATAAGCTTCACCATCGCCGAATAGAGAAACTATATTATGATACAGATATAAGGAGTGTAAATTTAGCAAGCGATGGGATTACTTGTACTTGGGGATTAGATGATGCCATATCTGATCTCAAAAATAAGGAGAAAATATGAGGCTAATAACCAAGCTTCTTGTGACGGGTGGTTGCGGGTTTATCGGGAGTAATTTCGTGCGGTACTGGCTGGCGCAGCACCCGGAGAGCCGCGTGGTGGTGTACGACAAGTTGACGTACGCGGGCCGCAGGGAGAACCTGCATGACCTGTGGGACACGGCGAACGTGTCGCTGGTCGTGGGGGATATCGGGGATCAGGATCTGGTGCGCCGCACCTGCCAGGACGAGGCCATTGATCTGGTCGTGAACTTCGCGGCCGAGACGCACGTGGATCAGAGCATCCTGGGGCCGCTGGTGTTCACGGATACGAACGTGCGCGGTACGCACGTGCTGCTGGAAGTGGCGCGTGAATTGGGGATCCGTCTGCATCACATCAGTACGGACGAGGTGTACGGGCACATCAGGGACAACCACCAGAGCGTGGAGACCGATGATCTGGCCCCGCGCAGTCCGTACGCGGCGAGCAAGGCGGCTGCTGATCAGCTGGTGCAGGCGTACGCGATCACGTACGGTATTCCCGTGACGATCACGCGCGGCGCGAACAATGTCGGGCCGTACCAGTACCCGGAGAAGGCGGTGCCGCTGTTCAGCACGAACGCGATCCTGGGCGAGCCGCTGCCGGTGTACGGTGACGGCCTGCAGATGCGGGATTACGCGCACGTGTACGACCACTGCACGGGCATCGAGGCGGTGCTGCTGAAAGGCGAGATCGGCGAGGTGTACAACGTCGGTACCGGGCGTGAGATGACGAACCTGGAGATGGTGGACATCGTGCTGGAGACTCTCGGGAAGGATCACGGCCTCGTGAAGCACGTGACGGACCGCCCCGGCCATGACCGCCGGTACTCCATGAACGTGGACAAGCTGCGCACGCTGGGCTGGGAGCCGAAGTACGACCCCCGCCAGGCGGTCGCGGAGGCCGCGCGTTGGTACGTGGACAACCGCTGGTGGTGGGAACCCATCCGCAGCGGAGAATTCCGTGAGTACTACGATCGTCAGTACGCCGAGCGTCTCGCGGGGACCGGCCAGCAATGACGGCATTCACCACGTCCCGCCGGGGGATCATCCTGGCGGGCGGGTCCGGCACGCGCCTGTACCCGGCCACCATCGCGGTTAGCAAGCAGCTTCTGCCCATTTACGACAAGCCGATGATCTATTACCCGCTGACCACCCTGATGCTGGGCGGCATGCAGGACATCTTGATCATCAGCACGCCCGAGGACACCCCGCGCTTCAGGCAGCTGCTGGGCGACGGGTCGCAGTGGGGGATCCGCCTGGAGTACGCCGTGCAGCCGAAACCGGAAGGCCTGGCGCAGGCTTTCCTGATCGGTGAGGAGTTCATCGCGGGGAACCCGAGCGCGCTGGTGCTGGGCGATAACATCTTCTATGGGAATGACCTGTCGGACCTGATGCAGGCCGCCAACAGATGCACTGAGGGGGCTACCGTCTTCGCGTACCAGGTGAGCGATCCGGAACGCTACGGTGTCGTCGACTTTGATGATAGCGGGAAGGCACTTTCCATTGAGGAGAAACCGGCCGAGCCGAAATCCGACTACGCGGTCACGGGTCTGTACTTCTACGATGAGCGCGTGGTCGATATTGCCCGCAGCATCAAGCCGTCGCCACGCGGGGAGCTGGAGATCACGGACGTGAACAGCACCTACCTGAACGAGGGTCTGCTGGACGTGCAGCTCATGCGCCGGGGCTTCGCGTGGCTGGATACCGGCACGCACGAGAGCATGCTGGAAGCCAGCCTGTTCGTGCAGGCCATCGAGCACCGCCAGGGCCTGAAGATCGCCTCGCCCGAGGAGATCGCGTGGCGCAACGGCTGGATCAGCACGGAGATGCTGCTGGAGCAGGCGCAGAAACTCGCCAAGAACGGGTACGGGAAGTACCTGCTGAAACTGAGCAAGGAGAAACGCCATGCCTGAACAGACCGCCGAGCACACCATCAAGCTGGCGGCCGAGTACGCGCAGGAACTGAAGTTCGAGGCGTATCCGGCCGCCCCGCAGATCGACGGCGTGTGGTTCCATGCGCTGAAGAAGAACCGCAGCGAGAACGGCGCGTTCATGGAGTACGTCCGCCTGGACGAACAGGGCGTGCAGGGGCTCCCCGGCCAGCTCACGCCCCGTCAGATCAGCGTCTCCTGGGCCGCACCGAAACGCATCAACGCCTTCCATATTCACGTCAAGCAGGAGCAGAACGAGATCTGGTGCGTGCTGCAGGGCCAGCTGATGATCTGGCTGGTGGACTGCCGCGCCGGCAGCCCCACGCTGGGCGTGAAGCGCAAACTGGTGTTCAGCGGTGAGCAGCCCATGATGGTGCATATCCCCAGCGGCGTCGCGCACGGGTATCAGTCGGGTGAGCAGGGCGCGACGCTGCTGTATACCATGGACGCCCAGTTCGACATCACGGACCCCAACGAGGGTCGCCTGCCCTGGAATTTCTTCGGTGACGACCTGTGGGCCGAGGACATGGGATGAAGATCCTGCTGACCGGCGGCGGTGGCCGACTGGGCACCGAACTGCGGGCCCTGCTGCCCGGTATCGTCGCCCCGACTTCTGCCGAGATGAACATCACCGACGCCGCGCAGGTGCTGGACGTGGCGCGGCGCGAGCAGCCCGACCTGATCGTGCACGCCGCCGCATACACCAACGTGGGCGGCGCCGAGAAGGACCGCGACGCCTGCTGGAACGCCAACGTGGTCGGCACCCGTACCATGGCCGCCGCCGCGAACCACGTCAACGCCAAACTGATTCACATCAGCACCGACTACGTGTTCAGCGGCGAGACCGGTGACTACCGTGAGGACGACACGCCCGGCCCGGTCGTCAACTACTACTCGCTGACCAAGCTGGTCGCGGAAGAAGCGGCCCGCGTCGCCCGCGACCACCTGATCATCCGTACCAGCTTCCGCCCACGCGAGTTCGTTCACCCAGTAGCTTTCAGCGATGTGTTTACCAGCCAGGATTACGTAGACGTGCTCGCCCCGCAGATCGCACAGGGCATCATGCACGCCCGTGAGATCCCGTACGAACTGCTGCATATCGTTACCGAGCGCAAGAGCGTGTTCGAACTGGCACTCCGCCGTAAACCCAATGTGAAAGAAGGCATCCGAGCGCAGGCCAGTGTGACCCTGCCCGGCGACGTCAGCCTGAACACCGAACGCTGGAGAAAGCTACGAGAGACGCTCGGCTGACTGATACGGACTCCGATTGAATGGCTTACAAAGCCGTTCAATCCGAGCGGATGCGACTCGGAGAGCTGCTCCGCAGAGAAGGAGAGAAGCGGGTTCCGGACGTGGAGCTGGCAATCCGGTGAAGTTCCGATCTGTGAACGAAACAAACGGAATCCGTATGAGATTTCCACACTCGTGCAGGAAGGGGGGTAGGGCGACCGTTCCGGATGCCTTACCCTTCCGCCGTGTTTCAGAAGTTCAGATCCACGGCAGTCGACGCGGGAACTCCAGGTCGGTCGGGTGGGGCGGGCCGAAGGTCACGTACACTGAAAATCAACACGTACGCGCCGATCATGGTGCCGGGGATGGCGCTCAGGTGGCTGTCGTACAGGCCCGTGAACAGGTAGACGGGCAGGATGGCCGCACCGGTCATGGCGAGGGACGTCCAGCCGCGCCCGATCAGGCTGACCAGTAGTGTTATGGACAGCAGCGCCGCACCGATCAGGCCAAGTTCGACGGCAACCATCAGGTAGTCACTGTGGGCGTAGTTGACGTACTGGCCGTCGACGTACTGTCTGAAAGGATGGTCGGTGACGGGCGCGCGGACAGTCTGAAACTCGGTGGCCCACTGGCCGGGACCGATGCCGGTAAGGGGCTGAGTCTCTATCAGGGCCGTGCCGAAGCGGTGAATGGCCTTTCGAACCTCGATGAACGTTTCGAACGACTGACTGATCCCGATCCGCTTGCTGTACGTGTCGAACTGCGCCTGCCCGGCGGGTGTCGTCAGGGTGATCACGATCCACGTGGCGGCGGCCAGGGCGGCGGCAGTCAGGGTCACTCCGGCCCAGGGGCGGTGCTTCCAGGCCCACACGATCACGGGCACGGCGGCGGCCAGCATGACGGCCGGAATGGAGCTGCCGTCCGTGAACAGGTTCGTGTACTGCACTCCGGCCGCCAGTGCCAGGACGGGCAGGGTGTGCCAGCCGGGGCGGGTGTTCAGCAGGACGGTACTCGTCAGGGCGGCGACGGTGATCAGGTAGCCGCTGTAGTGGCTCGGGTGGAAGTACGGGCCGGTCAGGATCTTCTCGGGTACGCCGTCCAGGTACGTGAAGCCGGGGATCAGGTGCCCCTGCCCCTGCAGGAGGGCCAGGGTGACGGCGGCGCCGCCGGTCAGCAGGAACGCCGTGAGGACCGTCTGCTGCCGCGCGTGCGTGCGGGCCAGGGCGTGCACGCTCAGGGCGGTGCCGAGGGTGGCGGTCCAGATGCCGGCCCAGCGCAGCCCTTCGAGGCGGTCGGGGGCCTGGTCGGCGCTGATCCACACCCAGCCCAGGAACGCCAGGGCGCTCAGGGTCATCAGGGGGTTGGGCAGGTCCAGGCGGCCGCGCAGGCCGCTGGCGATCAGGGTCAGGGCGACGGTGACGCTGCCGAGCAGGATCAGGCCGCTGAAACCCCAGCCGAAGGCGCTGCCCTGTGCCAGCGGACCCCAGGCGATGGTCAGGCACGCGGCGAGCAGCGCGGCCCATTCGGCGGTGCGGGCAGCGCGGGAGCGCAGGGTGGGGGAGGGCGTGTGTGGGCCGGGCGGGCCGGTCACGGGTGGTTGGAGTGTGGGTGGGTGGGTCATGGGCGGCCTTCCAGCGCCCTGAGGCCGTCGCGGCATTCCCCGACGTTGCGGTTCAGGGTCAGGCAGCGGTCGTAGGCGCCCCTGGCCTGGGCGGTCTGTCCGGACAGTTCGAGGTAGCGGGCGCGTTCCAGCCAGTACGCGGCGTTGTTCGGGTCGCGGTCGATGGCGCCCTGCAGCAGGGTCAGGCCGCGGGCGTAGTCCTGCCGGAAGGCGTACATGCGGGCGTGCTCGTAGTGCGGTTTGGGCCAGCTGGGGCTCAGGCGTTTGGCGGTGGCGAACGCGGTTTCCGCCTCGGTTTTCAGCGCGTCGGTGCCGCGGAAGTACCAGAGGCTGCGTGCGCCTTCCGCGAGGCGTTCCTGCACGCGGGCGTCGCGGGGGTTCAGGGCGGCGGCCTGCCGGACGGCGTTCAGGCTGGCGTCGAATTCCAGGCGGTTCTGTTCGGCCTGGGCGCGCGTGATGAGTTCACCGGCCCGCAGGTCCGTGACGGCCTGCCGGGCCGGGAGGATCAGGATGGCGGCCGCGAGGAACGCGACCGGCCAGGGGAAGGGAATGCTGCGCTGGGTCAAGGGAAGCGTCACCACCGTTCGGAAAGGGGAGGAGGGGCAGGGGAGGGGCATGAAAACACCGCCCCGGTGGGGGGGCGGCGTGAGGGTTCAGCCGTGTGTGGGGCTCAGTTGCCGCCGCCGCGGGGCGTGACGGGGGCGTTCGCGATGACTTCGGCGCGGTTGGCGAGGACGGTCGCGGCGACCGGGTCGGCCACGAGTTTCGCGACTGCTTCCACCGAGCCGGTGAACAGGCTGGGGTTGCTGGCGAGCAGCTGCTCGACGGCGGCGAGACTGACGGGTTTGGGCGTCTGGCCGGGTTTCGGGGCGGGACGCGCGGCTTCCAGGATCGCCTTGAGGGCCACGGCGGCGGGAACGGGCGTGGTCCCGGCGCTCAGGAGGGCGGTCAGGGATTCGGGGGAGATGCCCAGCAGCGCGGCGTACGGGCCGGCGGAGGCGCTGCCGGGTTTCAGGCCCGCGAGGATCGCGGCGACCTGCGCGTCGGTCAGGACCAGCCCTTTGGCCTTCAGGATGGCTTTCAGGACGTCCGTGCCGGTCGCGGTGGGCGCTTTGGTCTGCGTGGCCTGGGCCAGGGCGGCCGGCAGAGCAGCGGGCAGGGCGACGGTCAGCAGGGTGGCGGACAGGATGAACTTCTTCATGGGGACCTCGGGGGCGTTCGGTGTGGGCGGGTGGCCGGGGGGGCAGGGGGCGGTGGGCGCGCCTGGAGGGTGAGTCGGGCGCGGGCGCGCGGCTGGGGACTGCCACGATTCTATCACCATGGGCAGGGGCGGCCCGGGCGGAACGGTGCGTTCCCACTGTTCATGAAGGCCGGCCGCTGCACCTGATGGTGAGAGTGAGGGACCAGGTGCCTTATACTGCTCTTCATGGTGCTCAAGCCACCCTCACATTCATCTTCCGGAGAGTGGCCCACGGATACACCCCTGCACGAGCGCAACCTGACCCGCACACGCCGCGCCAACGCCTTCCTGCGCCGCCGCCTCCTGAACGCCGCCGCGCTGCTCGGCGGGAACCTCGCCGCGTGGACCGCCGCGTGGGCCGCCATGCAGGCCCTGGTGCCCACACTGAGCCCGCCGGCCGTCCGCTGGGAGGCGCTGTTCGTCCTGCATGCCATCCTGATGGTCGGCGGGAAACTGCTGCCCGGCTGGGGCCTGGGCGCGGTCGCGGAACTGCGGTACACCGTGCAGCTCACGGCGCTGCTGCTGCTCGGCAGCAGCCTGTCCGGGTTCATCACGCACCGGAGCCTCGTGCGGGAAGGGCCGAACCTGCTGCTGCTGGTCCTGCTCATCCCGCTGCTGCTGCTCGCCCGCAGTCTCGTCAAGAGCCTGCTGCTGCGGCGCGGCGCGTGGGGCGTGCCGGTCGTCGTGTACGGCGGCGCCGCCACCGGCGAGCGCGTCATCTGCGCCCTGCAGCAGGAACCCGGCCTGGGCTACCACCCGGTCGCCGTGTACGACGACGCCACCCAGCGTCAGGACACCCGGGTGGCGGGCGTGCCGGTCGCCGGTCCCACCAGCTCCTGGACGTACGAGACGCCCGTCGCGATTCTCGCGATGCCCGGCGCTCCCCGCGCCCGGCAGGTGCAGCTGCTCGACGGGCCGCTCAGCGTGTACCGCAGCGTCATCGTGATTCCCGACCTGTTCGACGTGCAGTCCCTCTGGGCGCGCACGCAGGACCTCGGCGGGATTCTCGGCGTGCGCCTCAACCAGAAGCTCGCCGATCCGGTCGCGCGGCGCACCAAACGCCTGCTCGACCTGACCGCCGTGACCGTGACCGCGCCCGTCTGGGTTCCGCTGTGCCTGCTCATCGGCCTGCTGATCTGGCTGGAGGACCGCCAGAGCCCGCTGTTCCTGCAGCCCCGCGTGGGCCTGGGCGGCGTGACCTTCAACACCTGGAAGTTCCGGACCATGCTCCCGGACGCCGAGGCGGTCCTGCAGACGCGCCTCGCGCAGGACGCCGCGCTGCGCGAGGAGTGGGAAGCGAACTTCAAGTTACGGCGCGACCCGCGCATTACCCGCACCGGCCGGTTCCTGCGCAAGACCAGCCTCGACGAACTCCCGCAACTCGTGAACGTCCTGAAAGGGGAGATGGCCCTCGTCGGCCCCCGCCCCCTGCCCGCCTACCACCACGACCTCCTGCCTGCCTTCGTGCAGCACCTGCGCCGCGAGATGCGTCCCGGCATGACCGGCCTGTGGCAGGTCTCCGGCCGCAGCGACGCCGGGAACGACGGCATGATCCAGCACGACCCGTACTACGTCCGCAACTGGTCCGTCTGGCTCGACGCCGTGATCCTGCTGCGCACCTTCCGCGCGGTGCTGCGCAGCGCCGGCGCCTACTGACCCTGCCCCGCCGCGACCACGCGGCGCCCCTCACCCACCCGAGGCCCCACCCTTCATGACCCTGAACCCCGACGCGCCCAACCGTAATTCCGACGACATCGATCTCCTGCAGGTCCTCGAGACCCTGCGCCGCGCCTGGGTGCCGCTGGCCGTGACGCCGGTCGCACTGGCGGCCGGCACGTTCCTGCTCAGCAGCCGTCAGGCGCCCACCTTCGAGTCCGGCACCAGCCTGATGTCCAGCATGCCCGACACCTCCAACGACACCCTCAAGGGCGCGTCCGTCACCGCCAGCCAGCTGCCGCAGGGCGCGGTGGACGAGGTCATCCACTCCCGCGCGAGCGTCACCCGCATCCTCGACATCATCGGGAAGTCCGACCTGCCCGCCCCCATCAAGGCGAAGATCGGCTCGGACCTGAGTAACGAGCTCGCCAACGACCGCTACGCCCGCGTGACCGTCAAGGCCCGCCTGGACCAGCAGCAGCGCGGCGTGTACGACCTGAAGGCCAGCGCCGAGAGCCCCGAGGCGGCCCGCGTGCTCGCCAACGCCGCCGCGAGCGCCCTGCTCGCCTGGGACGTGGAACGCGCCCGCAGCGGCGTCGCCCGCGCCCGCGAGAACCTGCAGCGGCAACTCGACAACCTCAACGCCCGCCTCGGCGCGCTCACGCCCGGCAGCCTCGAGGCGCAGAGCCTCGTGGCCGCCCGCGGGCAACTGCTGCTCAACCTCTCGCAGGCGACCGTCTTCGAGGAGGGCGCCAGCGGGAACCTCACGCTGCTGTCCGAGGCGAACGCCCCGCGCCGGCCCGTGTCCCCCAAACCCCTGCGGAACGCCGCGCTGGTGTTCCTGCTCAGCCTGTTCGCCGGGGCGGGCGTGGCCCTGCTTGTGGACGCCCTGCGCCGCCGCGTCCGGAACGCCAGCGACCTGCTGCAACTCGGCGTGAACACCCTGGGGGAACTCCCGCGCCTGACGCGCGCCAAGCGCGGCGCGATGGTCGGCCTCGCCCGCACCGGGGACCTGTACGAACCCAGCGGCTTCATCCGCGTGAACCTCGCCGCCACCCTCCCCGAGCAGCACGCCGTCATCGCCGTCACCAGCCCCCGCCCCGCCGAGGGCAAGAGCACGGTCGTCGCCACCACCGCCGCGTCCTACAGCTCCGCCGGGAAGCGCGTCCTGGTGATCGACCTCGACCTGCACCGCCCCTCGCAGCAGGAGTACTGGTCCGTCGCCGGCCGCCCCTGGGTGGCGCTGCCCGGCAACACCGTCCCGCTGCGCTGCGACGTCACCCTCGCCATCGAGCACCCCAGCCAGGCCAGCGCGCTGGACGTCGGCGGCGGCATTCACGTCCTGCCGGCCGGCGAGACCGGCCGCAAGGCCGCCAGCCTGCTGTCCCGCCCGGACCTGCCGGACCTGCTGCGCCGCTGGGCGCAGAACTACGACATCGTCATCATCGACACGCCGCCCGTCCTGGCGCTCGCGGACGCCTACGTGATCGGCCGTTCCCTCGACGGCATGATGCTCGTCGTGGAAAGCGGGGAGACCAGCGTGCCCGAGGTGCAGCGCGTCCTGACCACCTTCGCCAGCACCGGCACGCCCCTGATGGGCGTCGTGATCAACATGGTCAACCGCAGCAACCAGGGGTACTACTACAACTACAACTACCACAGCCGCCTGACCCCGCCGGCCACGCCGTCCCGCTGACCCGCCCTGGGGCCCCGCGCCTGCACCCGCGCGGCAGTGCTACCCTGAGCGGCGCGGGAGGTGACGCCCGACCCGGTTCCCCCGTTCACCCCCGGCCCGGTCGTGACGCCGGTCCCTTCCGCAAGCCCCGCCCGCGGCACCCGCTCCCCCCAGAGCCGGGTGCCGCGTTTCTGACCGCCCGGCCCCCGCTGCTGGAAATGACCGTTGCGCGGAGCCGCACCCTGCGATACTCGGTTCCGTGAGTTCCGTCATCTTCGAGTCCAACCACCGTCGCCGTCACGCTCACACCCGCCGCTGCGTCCGCCGCGCCCTGCGCCGCCGCCTGCCGGTCATCGTCGCGGCGGGCGCCGGGACGGGCCTCGCCGCGTCCCTGCTGGCCCTTCCGCCGCTCGCGGGCGTGGTGGGCGCCCTCGGGGCTGCCACCGCCCTCGCCGGTCGCGTCAGCTGGCGCGCCTTCCAGCGGCACCGCGACGACCTGCCCGAAACCCGCCCGATCCGCGTGCCCTGACACGGACTCCGATTGAATGGCTTACAAAGCCGTTCAATCCGAGCGAAGCGAGTGGGAGAAAACCGGGTTCCGGACGTGGAGTTAACAGATCGGTGATGTTCCGTGTGAACGAAACAAACGGCAGTCCGTATGACACGGACCCCGGTCGAACGGTTCACCCAGCCGTTCGACCGGACCCTGGATCAGTCGGCCTGATGAACGGCGATCCGGTTGCGGCCCTGCGCCTTGGCCCGGTACAGCGCCTGGTCCGCCTGCCGGACCAGCACGGTCAGGTCACCGCGGTCTGCGGTGGTCGTCGTCACCCCGACCGACACGGTGACCGTCAGGCCGCCGCTGTCCGGGGCGGACAGCACCAGGGCCTGCGCGGCGGACCGGAGCGTCTCGGCACGCTCCCGGGCCGCGTCGGGCGCGCAGTTGGGCAGCATGACCACGAACTCCTCCCCGCCGTAACGGCACACGACGTCCTCCTCCCGGAACAGCCGGCCCAGCACGTGCCCCAGCCGGCGCAGCACCATGTCGCCCACCGCGTGCCCGTGCACGTCGTTGAACTGCTTGAAGTGATCCACGTCCAGCATCAGGATGCTGAGCGGCCAGCCCTGCCGGTACGCGCGGGCCAGCTCGCGGGTGCCGGTCTCCTCGAAGTAACGGCGGTTGTACAGCCCGGTCAGCGGATCACGCACACTCTGGTGCCGCAGCGTCTCCTTGAGGCGCAGGTTCGCCAGCGCGAGCGCCAGACGGTCCGCGAAACGCCGCGCCAGGTCCCCGGCCTCCAGCGCGGCCCGGCCGTCCGGGAACTGCAGCGTCACCACGCCCAGCGTCTCGCCCTGCGCGCTGAGCGTCAGGCACAGCGTGCCGCCCGCCGCGCGGTCGTGCCGGCAGCGCGGGGCGGGCAGGTCCGGGCCGGCCGCGTGGTCCGAACCCAGGCGTGACGCCCAGCATTCCTCCGGCAGCCACGTTCCCCCGCCCGGCGCGGCGCCCCACGCGGCCAGCCGTTCGAGTACGTTGCGGGATTCCGCCAGCAGCGACACGCTCCCACCGGCCGGGAACAGCGCCGGCGCGACCCGGGCGATCACGTCCGCCGCCTCGCCCTGCGCCTCGCAGGCCTGCATGAACACGCCCAGCTGACTGAGGGCGTGCAGTTCGGTGGTGCTGGCCTGCACGAGGCTCTCCACCCGCGCTTCCAGGGTGCGCTGCAGAACCTGCTGCTCCTGCAGGGTCCGCTGCAGCGACGCGGTCATGTCGTTGAAGTGCGCGGCGATGACGCTCAGCTCGTCCTGCCCCCGGACCGGCACGCGCACGCTCAGGTCACCGGCCCGCACGCGCTCGGTGGCCAGCAGCAGCGGCCCGGTCAGGGACCGGACGCGGCGCAGCATCAGCAGGCCCAGGGCCGCGCCGAGCAGCGCCGTGAGCGGCAGACCGATCAGCACCGCCCACTGCGCCGCGTCGACACGGCGCTGCGTGAGGGCCCGCCGCTCGGCGAGCAGCGCGTTCTCGACCGACACCAGTTCCCGCGCGACCGGCAGGTTCTGCTGCAGGCGCGCGGCCAGGTCCGTGTCCTGCGCCCCGAACAGCGCGTCCCGCCACTGCTGCAGGCGACGCTGCTGCGCCGGGCTGTCCCGCAACAGCGAGAAGGTGTCCGCCCAGGTGCGGTCGAAGGTCCGCCGGCTGGTCTCGTCGGGCCTGATCAGCCACTGACGTTCGAGCACCTGCAGGTTGCGCACCTGTTCGATCACGTCGCGGGTGTGCGTGACCAGCAGGGCGCTGCGCCGGTACTCCTGAAATGCCGTCAGACTCAGCACGGTCACCGTGATGATGGCCAGCACCGGCAGGATGAACCCCAGCAGGAGCTGCCGTTCCAGGGACCGGCGTACAGGCATAGAATTTCAGAGTACCTGACGCAAAACGGCGCCACACACGGACCCGCGGCGCGGCGCCTTCATGGAAACCAGAGATTCCGGAGGGGGCGCGCGTCAGGAGCCTCGCTTCTCCCGGTACATCGCCATGTCCGCCTCCTGCAGCAGCTGCTCCCCGTTCAGGTCCGCTCCCCCCAGGGTCGCGGTTCCCATGTTCAGTTCCAGCGGCCCCAGCGGGAACGGTTCGGCTTTCAGCGCGGCCCGCAGCCGCGCCCGCACCAGTCCCGCCGCGTCTGCCGGCGTGCGCGGCAGCAGCACCGCGAACTCGTCACCGCCCCAGCGGAACACCGTGTCCTCAGTGCGGACCGTGTCCCGCAGGACCCGCGCGACCAGCACCAGCGCCTCGTCCCCCACCGGGTGCCCCAGCTGGTCGTTCACGCTCTTGAAGCGGCGGATGTCCGCCACGATCAGCGACAGCGGCTCCCCGTGCCGGCGCGCCCGCGACACCTCCCGGCCGAGGGTCTCCGTGAACGCCCGGCGGTTCGGCAGGCCCGTCAGCAGGTCCGTGCGGGCCGCCAGGTGAATCTGCGCCCGCAGGCTCGCCTCGTGCAGCAGCAGCGCCGCCTGCGCCGCGAAGGCCTGCACGACCACCACCGAATCCTCCCCGAAGGCGTCCACGTCCGCGCCGCTGTCGATGTTCAGGAAACCGTACACCTCCCCGCCCGACAGGACCGGCACGCCGATGTTCGCGGTGATGTCCGCCAGGCTCGGCAGCGGTTCGGGCGTCCACGTCTCCCCACGGTAGTACCCGCTGCCCTGCGCGGTGATCGTGCCGCCGCGCAGCACGCGCGGCCGGCCCGCGTTCCACGCCTCCTCACCCAGCCCGTACCACTCGTCGCGCAGCGCCTGCGCGTCGTACTGCACGTCCTGCAACTCCGCGGCCGGGTACCCCACCGACGCCGCGTACCGGAACGGTCCGTCCGTGCGCACCAGGAAGGACCCGCGCTGCGCGCCGGGCGTCAACTCGATCGCCTTGCGCAGCAGCAGCAGGTAGGCGTCCTCCACCGGGCAGCGCAGCAGCTCCCGGTGCAGCTCCAGCACCGCCCGGCGGTAGCGTTCGGACTGCACGCGCTCGTACTCCGCTCCGAGCAGGAACGACGCCTGACGCAGCAGGCCCAGCTCGCCGGCCTGCCACGTCGCGCCCGGCAGGGACAGCCAGAACGCCACCCGCACCGCGTACTTCCCCGCCACCGGCACGAGCGCGCCGTCCGGCTCGACGATCAGTTCGCCCGCCCGCACCCGCCGCAGGTCCTCGGCTGTGAACGTCCGCGCGGCGGGCGTCCCGGCGTCCCAGGCCGGTTCGCGCACCAGCTGTCCCGCCCGGACCCGCAGGCCCATCAGGCCCCGCGCGTGGAACATCCGGCAGAATTCCAGCGACGCGCTGCCCAGCGTGAGCGCCTCCTCGCCCGCCCCGGTCAGCCGCTGCGCCAGCCGGTACAGCTGCCGGTGCTGCTCGAGGTTCACGACGGTTCCCGCGATGTGCGCCACGTTCGCGCGGAACGCCTGGAACGCCCCGAACCCGGCGTGGTCCGGCCCGCCCTGCCACGCCACGGCCAGCGGGTCCCGCGGATCCACCCGGACCAGTTCACTGCGCAGCGCCCCCACCGCCTCGGACAGCCGCTCCCGGAACGCCTCCTCGCTCTGACAGGGCAGCAGCTGCTCGAGCACCCGCTGGTACGCCGCTGCCGGCACGGCCCGCGCGCCCGCCACGCCCCCCTGCGGCGTGAAGCTGAGCCCCAGCCCCTCATGCGCCGCCCGCGGCCGCCCGAACAGGTACCCCTGGGCGTACTGACAGCCCAGCGAACGCACCAGCAGGAACTGCTCCTCGGTCTCCACGCCCTCGGCGACCGTTTCCACGCCCAGCTGCTGCGCGATGGTCGCGATGGCCTCCAGCACCGCGACCGTGCCGCTCTCCGGCCGGGCCGGCGACACGAACGACCGGTCGATCTTCAGGGCGCTCACCGGCAGGCTCGGCAGGTAACTCAGGCTGGAGTACCCGGTCCCGAAATCATCGATCGACACCGACACCCCCAGGTCCCGCAGCGCCCGGAGCCGCGCGAGCACCCGCGCGGTCCCCTGCATCACCACGCTTTCCGTCACCTCCAGCTCCAGCGCTCCCGGCGGCAGCCCCGTCTCGCGCAGCGCGTCCCTGACGACCTCCACGAATCCCCCGTCACTGAACTGCACCGCCGAGACATTCACCGCCACCTGCAGCGACGGGTACGCCCCCGCCCGCCACGCCGCGCCCTGCCGGCAGGCCTCACGCAGCACCCAGTGGCCGATCCGCGTGATCAGCCCCGTCTCCTCCGCGATGGGAATGAACACGTCCGGCCGCACGTTCCCCAGCTCCGGATGCTGCCAGCGCAGCAGGGCCTCCACCCCGAACAGCGCGCCCGAATCGAGCCGCACCTTCGGCTGGTAATGCAGGGTCAACTGCCCCTCGGCCAGCGCGTCGCGCAGCGCCGTGGCAATCTCGAAACGCTGCCGGGACGATTCGAGCAGTCCCCACTCGAACACCGCCACGTCCGCCCCGCCGGGCCGCAGCGACCGCCGCGCCAGGTCCGCGTACTGCACGAACTGCGCGGCGCTCAGCGCTGAGCCGGGGCCCTCCACCACGTGCAGCCCCACCTTCGGACTGAGAGACAGCCGCCGGCCCTTCACCGTCAGCGGTGACCGCACCGCGTCCGCGCACGCCTGCGCGCGCACCTCCGCCTGCGCCCGGTCCGTGGCGGGCAGCACCACGATGAACTGCCCGGCGGACAGTTTCGCCAGCAGCTCGTCCGGCCCGCACAGGGCCGTCAGCCGCCGCGCCGTCTCGGCGAGCAGCAGGTCCCCCGCGTCGTGCCCCAGCTGCTCGCTGATCGCCTCGAGGTTCCCGGTGTTCACGGCCAGCACCGACAGCGGGAACGGCCCCAGCCGCAGCCGCTCTCCAAGCACCTCTTCCAGCCGCAGCCGGTTCGCGGCGCCCGTCACCACGTCCAGGTTCGCCTGGTGCCCCAGCGCCGCGAGTGCCCGCGCGTGACTCACCACCATCGCCGCCGCGTGCCGGGTCTGCTCCAGCGTGCCCAGCACCGCGTCCGGGAACGCCCCCCGCTGCCGCGCGAACAGCGCCACCGTGCCCGTCACCTGCCCCGCCCGGTCGTGCAGCGGCAGCGACACCACCGCCCGCAGGTCGTGCTTCACGATCAGGTCCCGGTACACCTCGCAGAACGGATCGTTGAACATGTCCGTCACCACCACCCGGCGGTCCAGGGCCGCCGCCGTCCCGCAGGCGCCCATCCCCACCTCCGCCGGCACCTGCAACGCGGGCCACAGGGACGCCGGCAGGCTCGGCGCCGCCGCCGCCCGCAACCGCCCGTCCGTGGCGTCCAGCAGCATCACCAGGCTCAGGTACCCCGGACACGCCACTTCCAGGTGGCGGCCCACCATCTCCAGCAGGCGAGACAGCGGCGCTCCCCTCAGGGCCGATTCCAGCACCTCGGTATGCGCCGCCTGTTCCTGCTCCGCCCAGCGGCGCGCCGTGACATCCTGGAACGACACCTGCAGCCCCCCCCGGTGCGGGTGGACGCTCACCTCGAACCACTGATCCACCGCCGCCAGGTGCACGGTCTGGCGGAACGGCCGCCCACCGGCCATGGCGCGGCGCAGCGCGCCGTCCACGCCGGCCGACAGCACCCGCGGGAAGACCTCCCACAGCGTTGAGCCCAGCGGCCGGGTCGTCACCTCCGGCCGCACGAAGCGCCGCGCGGCCGGATTCAGGTACGTCAGGCGCCACGCCCGGTCCACCAGCAGCACCGCCTGCTCGAAATGATCGAACAGCGCCCGCAGCGACGCGTCCGCCCCCACCTCCGCCGCGCCGGCAGCACCACCGGCAATCGGGGTTCCGTCGCCCGACGGGTCCTCCAGCACCCACGACACCAGCGCCCCTCCGGCCGCGGAACCGGCGTCCCAGCGGTCCACCTGCACGGTGCCCGACCCCTGCGGCTCCTGCCACGCCTGCCGGTAGACGGGCAGCTGCCCCTCCAGCACCTGCGCGATTCCGCCCGCCAGGGCCCGCAGCGCCGCGGAGTCGCCCTGCGCCGCTCCCGGCAGGTACAGCTCTCCGGGCTGCAGCTGGCCCGGGCCCGCCCCCGGCACCCATCCGGAGCGGCCGACCACGCGCCCGGCGGCGTCCAGCAGCAGCGTTCCCCTCAGCATGACCCGGTCCGGCCGGTCAGCACGCGGCGCGTGTCGCCACCCGCCGCGCGGGCCGGCGGGACCGCGGTCCGCGCGGACGGCAGCAGCAGAGTGGACACCATGCCCCTATCATGAGCGCTGAAGCCCGGTCGGGGGAAGATGCGCCCCCCTGCCGCCCCCGGCGGCGTACCATGGCCGCATGCCTGCCGCGAACCCGGTGCCGCCCCACCGCTGCCAGTGCATCCTGCCCCCTCACCCTCTCCCGGAACTGAACATGGCCTTTCAGCCCATCGTGAACGTCCAGACCGGCCGGACCCTCGGGTACGAGGCGCTGGTGCGTGGACCGCAGGGCGAGGACGCCGCCTGGGTGTTCGCGCAGATTCTTCCCAGCCAGAAGTACGCCCTCGATCAGGCCTGCCGCGCCCTGGCCATCCACACGGCCGCGCAGCTGAACCTCAGCGGGCGGCTGTCCATCAATTTCCTGCCCGGCGCGGTCTACGAACCCCACGCCTGCATCCAGCCGACACTGCGGGCCGCCCGCGACACTGCCTTTCCCCTGCGGCGGCTCATGTTCGAGGTGGTCGAACAGGAGAACGTCGCGGACCCGGAACACGTCCGGCGGATCCTCGACGCCTACCGCGCCTACGGATTCATGACCGCCCTGGACGACTACGGCGCCGGGCACGCCACGCCCGCCCTGCTGATGGCCCTGCGGCCAGACGTCGTGAAACTCGACCGCAGCCTCGTGCGGGACGTCCACCTCAGTCCAGGCAGCGCCCTGCGCGTCCGGGACATGGTGCGCTTCGCGCGGCAGTCCAGCCTGCACGTGATCGCCGAGGGCATCGAGACGGTTCACGAGGCGCGGGCGCTGCTGGAGCTCGGCGTCACGTTCATGCAGGGGTACTACTTCGCGCGGCCGGCAATGGGATCGCTGCCGACCGTTCCGCACGAGGCCATCCTCGCCTGCCGCTCCTGAACCGCCGGCGCACCCACGCCGCCCGGCCCACCCCCAGCGGACCGTATGGCACCGGCAGGCCCTGCGGGGCGATAAAAAAATTCACTTTGGCCGTGACTCAACCTTCATGCACGGAGGGTTGAACTGACCCGTAAATTGTGAGATTACTGAAGAGATCGTAGGCTCGGTCTTTCCTATCCCCTCACAAATCACTCAAAGGAACAGCCTAATGAAACCCATTCTTCCTGCCGCGCTCCTCACGACTGCCCTCCTCGCCGCCTGCTCCGACGCTCCCACCACCCCCACGGGTCAGGCCCCGCGTCCCGCCTACGTCAGTGCCGTTCAGGTCACGGCCACCGACACCCCGGCGTCCGTGTCCCGACGCCTCGGCGGCACCATCCTCTCCTGGCCGACCGACTGCACAGACAGCTGTTCGGCCCTCGTCGGCCTGAACGAGCGACCCAGCGCGGCGCTGAGCGCTCAGGGCGTCGGCCGCGTCGAACGCAACCGGGACGTGTTCAGCGGCGGCGGCGCAATCACCGCGGTCATGGGCGGTAACCGCGCGTATATTACAGGTCAGCAACAGGACCCCTGGGAAGGGGGCAACTACCGCGCCATTCCTGAGAACACACCGCGGTGGCAGAAGATCGGCCTCGAGCGGGCACAGGCCATGGCCCCGGGGCTTGGTGAGGGCGTCACGGTGGCCGTCATCGATTCCGGCATCGACCTGCTCCATCCGGCGTTTGCCGGCGCCCTGAGCGCCCCCTCTACCTGGAAGGACTTCTACGCCGGAGATGACCTCCCGCAGGAGGAAGGGCAGAGCGGCGGCGCCTACGGGCACGGCACGAACGTCGCAGGCATCGTGCTGCAGGTCGCGCCACGGGCAAAGATCATGCCGCTGCGCGTTCTCGGGCCGGACGGGTCCGGCGACGTGGCCGGCGTCGCCCAGGCAATCCTGTACGCCGCGGACCAGGGCGCGCAGGTCATCAACCTGAGCCTCGGCAGCGTGGAGAACTCCAGCATCGTGCAGGACGCCGTGCGGCAGGTCGCAGAGCGCGGCGTGTACGTCGTGGCGTCCGCCGGTAACGAGAACCAGGACCGGATCAGCTACCCGGCGGCGCTGGCCCGGAGCAAGGGCGCCCTCGGGGAGTTCCTGCTGAGTGCCGGCAGCACCGACCTCAACGACCTGAAATCCAGTTTCTCCAACTACGCCAGAACCCTGGAGATTGTCGGTCCCGGCGAGAACGTGTACGCGCCGTACCCGGACGGACGGATCGCCTCGTGGAGCGGGACGTCCATGGTCTCCCCGATGATGGCGGGCGCCCTGGCCCTGTCGCTGGGTCAGGGCCTGACCGTGGCGCCCAAGGACCTCACGAAAAAACTGGCCGAGAGCGCCTTCGACGTGTACGAGCACGGTGCCAACGAGGCCTACAGGGACATGCTGGGCGTCAAGGGGCGGGTCGACCTGGTGGCCTTCCTGAGCAGGACCACACAGCAGTGACATGTCACTGGTAAGCCAACTGCCGCCACATCTGGAGGTGAACCCGCTGTTGCTTGAGCTGGACAGCCGGTTCACCCTGAACGAACAGGGGCTCCTCCCTCTGGTGGCGGACGTGCCAGCCGTGACCCCCCAGGACTGGGGGGTCAAACTGTACCTGATGGGCCGACTTCAAATGGCGTCTGGCGAGTACAGTGCAGGTACTGAAAGCCTTTTGAATTCGATGAACTACTTTAGGGATTGTCGGGCGGTGGAGTGTGCAGCCGACCTGACAATTGCTGTCGGTCTTGAACTGTTGGATACCGGACACATTGATGAGGCGGAGAATCTGCTTGTCCGCCTCAAGGAAACACAACTTGCATTCGGGAGTGATGAACTCGCGCGCATCCGCATCGACTTTCCGCTTGCCCGCAGTAGGTATGAGAGAGGTGTATTTGCTGAGGCGCTCGGGATGTACCATGACCTGCTTGAGAGGTTGCTTGACTCGCCTCACCAAGTTGAATTGGTCAGGTGTCTGATCAACATCGGCGCATTATATGCCGATCTTGGGGAATTTAAG
This sequence comes from Deinococcus depolymerans, assembly GCF_039522025.1. Lineage (NCBI taxonomy): Bacteria > Thermotogati > Deinococcota > Deinococci > Deinococcales > Deinococcaceae > Deinococcus > Deinococcus depolymerans. The sequence goes on from NZ_BAAADB010000004.1 coordinate 122,508, forward strand.
GACTCAATTGATTATTTGCTAAGAGCCTATAAAAAGATTAATGGATTAACGAACAGAATAGAGATGGAATTTGCAGTCTTCATGAACCTTGCCAGGGCCAGATTCCTCTCTGGTGAGCATGACAGTGCCATTGAGGTTGCCCGTCAGGCCTGCGCCAGCGCGGAGCAGCTCGAAGATCCCTACAGACTCGCGTTCGCGAGTATGAATCTTGGAGATTTTCTTGCTGCGGCCGGCCACACGGGTGAAGCGGAGAGCCATCTTCTCCGGGCGCTGTCACTCAGCGATGGGCATGAGTTCAGGACGATCAAGATCAGCGTCCTCGGGTCGCTCTGCGCGCTGCACGAGCAGCTCGGTCAGCACGGGGAGGCGACGCGGGAGGCGCAACTGGCGCTGCGCATCGCGCTGGAGGTCGGTTCCGCCCAGGGTGAAATCGAGGCGCGGATCGCGCTGGGGCGCCTGTACCTGCACGCCGGGCAGCCCGGACCGGCCGAGCAGGAACTCCTGCAGGCGCTGGAACTGGCGCGTGGCAGTCAGATGCCGAAGGAGCAGGTGCTGGCCCATGAACAGCTCGTGCGGGTGTACCGGCAGGCCGGTCGACTGGAGGACGCGCTGGATCACGCGGAGAGCCTGCGGGCGCTCGAGCGGACCACCTTCGACACGGACCGCGACCGGCAGATCCGCAACCTGACCGTGCTGTTCGAGGTGGAACGCGCCCAGCAGGAGGCGCAGCTGTACCGGGTGCGGTCCGAGGTGGAACAGGAGGCCCGGCAGGTGGCCGAACGGCAGGTGCTGGAACGCACCGCCGAACTGGCCCGCGCCCAGCATGAGGTCGTGGCGCGACTGGCCATCGCGGCCGAATACCGGGACGACACGACGGGCGAACACACGCGCCGGGTCGGGCAGGCTGCCGCGCGGATCGCCCGTGCGCTCGGGTGGTCCGAGACGCAGGCGAGCGTCCTGGGGGTCGCTGCGCGTCTGCATGACGTCGGGAAGATCGCCATTCCGGACGCGATCCTCCTCAAGCGCGGGCGGTTGACCCCGGACGAGTTCCGGCAGATGCAGTCGCACACCCTGATCGGCAGCCGGATCCTGTCCGGAAGTCGTTCCGCGCTGCTGGCCATGGCAGAGGAGATCGCCCGGTCCCACCATGAACGCTGGGACGGCACCGGTTACCCGCTGGGCCTTCAGGCGGACGCCATTCCGCTGACGGGCCGCATCGTGGCCATCGCGGACGTGTTCGACGCCCTCACGCAGGCCCGGCCGTACAAGGCCGCCTGGACGACCGCGGAAGCCCTGCGGGAGCTTCAGGCGCAGGCGGGACGGCACTTCGATCCGGCGCTGGTGGCGGTCGCGGTGGACGTCCTCGTGAACCTTCATGAGGGAGACAGCCTGTTTCTCAACCTGTACGACAGTCAGGAGGCCCCACCCCTGGCGGAGGGTGAAGCGTCACAGGTGCTCGCGGTGTTCGAGCAGCTGCTCATGGAACGCACCCGGGAACTGGAGCTGGCGCGGCGCGAGGCGGAACTCAGTGCGCAGCGCATGGAACGCATGGCGCTGACCGACAGTCTGACCGGCCTGAACAACCGCCGCGCCCTCGAACAGGACCTGGAGCAGCGGACGGCGCCGCTGGGGCACACGCCGTTCACCGTTCTGTCCCTGGACATCGATGGACTGAAGATCCTCAACGACACGCGCGGCCACAGCGCCGGAGACGCCCTGCTGAACGCGGTGGCCGCGGCCCTGACCCCAGCCTTCGACGGGTGCGGACAGGCCTACCGGATCGGCGGTGACGAATTCGCAGTGATCTGCAACCAGGTCATCACGGCCGCGGAGCTGCACGCCCGCCTGGAAACCATGGCCCTGCACCTGCAACAGGCCGGCTACCCCAACCGGCCCTTCAGTACCGGCGCGGCCGAGTACCCCGGAGATTCCAGCAGCGCCGGGGACCTGCTGCGCATCAGTGACCAGCGGATGTACCAGGAAAAGATCCGCCGCCGTCAGACGCGCGCAGCGCAACCCGTATAGCGGAGAGACGGACTCCCACCGCGATTTGACCACCCGGGGGCGCTGCCACGTCGTTGATGAAACAGGCAGAAACCCGCATCATACGGATTCCGTTTGTTTCGCCAACAATCCGGAACTGCACCGGATTGCCGGCTCCACGTCCGGAACCCGTTTCTCTCCTACTCGCTTTGCTCGGATTGAACGGGCCTTGCAGCCCATTCAATCGGAGTCCGTATCACACGCACTCGGATTGAATGGGTTGCCAACACCGTTCAATCCGTGCGGAGGTGACCCGTAAAGCTGCCCTGCAGAGCGGGACGGACTGTCGGGCGTGACGTTGGCACCCCGGTGCGTTGGCGGGTTGTGAACGAGAACAGACCGCAGTCCGGATCAGAACTGATGATCCCTGAGCCGCAGCCCGCCCGGTCCGATCGGGACCGAGATGGCGAGGGTGACCGCCTTCCACGGACCGAGGGCGGTGAGGTGCGGCGGTACGTACGGGGGACGGGACGTGGCGGCTGGGGACGGTGCGCTGCGGGCGGGTGCGGGATCGGGTCTGGTCATGGGACCTCCGGGTGCATCAGGGTGTGAGGGAATGGACCGTTCTGCTGGGCAGGCCGGTGCCCCTCGCCTTCACGGGTCCATCCTAACCCGGTATACTCATCCGAAGCTAATCTACACGTGATTGTCAGGAGCCCCCGGTCAACCGCCTTCAGCCGCTGTTCGTAGGAGACGCATGCTCAAGCCTGCCCGTCCCGCCCTGCTCCTGCTCTGCCTGACTGCCTGCAGTCACGTGTCCTCGCCGCCGGAGGCCGCCCGTCCACGGCCCCTTGGTCTGATTGAGCTGACGGTCAGTGGCCTGGGTGGTCCGGTCCCCCTCAGCTCGGTTCGGGCCGTCGCCACGCCCGGGTGGCGCGCACAGTCCCTGGCCAACCAGTCGGACGGCCTGCAGCTCGAACCTCTGAATGTCACGGTGTTCAACACCGGCACGCGCGGCGCGGACGGGCAGCGGTACGTCAGCGCCGCCTACCGCGTCCGGAATGCGGGCAGTGACGGTACCCCCAGTGCCCGCCCGCGCAGCAACCTCACCCTGATCGCCGTCTCGGCTGGCGATACGGTCAACACGACCGCGTTCCGCGCGGTCACCACCTTCAGCGGTGCGCCTGTGCCGGCCAGCGTGCCGCGCACGATGCTGCCCACGCACGCCATGCGCTTCGATCCGCTGACGGCCCGCCCGGTGCTGTCGGCCGGTGCCGAGGACCTGCAGGTGTTCACGGAGGCTGAAATCGCGTCCGGGTCGTTCCTTCCCGTCGGGGGCGGCGCGCCCCTGACGTACACCGATCTGGGCGTGCAGACTGTCTTCCCTTACGGGTTCACGGTTCACGCCCTGAACGGCGGTCGGACGCTCGCAGCGAACCCCGCTCCCGGCGCGTTCGACGGGCGCGTGACCTTCTCCGTGAGACTGCCCCTGCAAGCCTCGAACACCCAGGACCCCTGGGCGTTCCGGGTGGTGCTGCTCGTCACGGAGGACAGCGCCACCCGTGTCACGCAGGCCCCTGAAGAGCAGGCGCTTGGCAACGCGCTGGTCACCGCCCGCGCCGCCACGACCGGCGCGTCCCTGGTGAACACCCTGCCGGGCAGCACGTACGCCGGGGCCGTCCCGGCCCGCTGCGTGAACGAGGTCCGCACCGGCGGTCTCAGCGGCACCCCCGACGCCACCTACCTGATCCGGGGGGCCTGCTGATGGGCCGCCCAGCCACGCCGCTGCGTTCCACCCTGCTGAGCCTGCTGCTGCCCGGCCTGCTCAGCGCCTGCTTCCAGCAGCCGGCCCCGTCCTCCCCGGCCGCCGACCCGGCGTCCCCGCCTCCCACGGCCGCGCCTGCCCCGCGTGAACCGCTGCAGTCACTCGGCACCGTCGACCTCACGTTCACGGGCCTGGGTAACGCGGGGGAGACCCTGCGCGTCACCACCCCCGGCCTGCGCAGCAGCGCCCTGGTCGATCAGGGCAGCATTCAACTGCAGCCGCTCTCCAACGGCACCTTCACCACCGGCCGGCGGGGCGTCGACGGTGTCCGCTACCTGTACGCGACGTTCCTGGTCCGCAACGCCACCCAGGCCGGCGCCGCGTACGGCACGCCCCGCCGGAACCTCACGCTCGTCGCGGTCAGCACACCCACCACGGCCGCCGACACCCCGTACAGCCGCGTGCAGAAGTTCGACGGGACCGACGCTGCGGCCGGGATCGCGGCCACAATCACGCCCACCGCCGCGCTGCAGTTCGACCGTCAGACCGAGCGGCCCGCCCTGATTCCCGGCGCGGAGGACCTGCAGGTCTTCACGGAGAACGAGGTGGCCCCCCTGACCGGTGCGGGCGTCACCCGCGCATTCCCGTTCGGGTTCGTGGTGCGCCACAGGACCGCCACCGGGAACCGGGACCTGCCGGCCAACCCGGCCCCCGGCACCTTCGACGGGACCGTCACGGTCGCCCTGAAACTGCCGCTGCAGGCGAACCCGGCCGACGATCCGTTCACGTTCAACATGTCGTTCGCCGTGGTCGACGATCCCGTCACGCGCGTCACCGAGAGTCCGGAGGAGCAGAGCCTCGGGAACGTGCAGGCCCGCGCGGCCAGCCTGGGCGGCGCGCAGGTGGCCCTGCTGTGCGGCAGCGCCGTCACGGCCCCCGGCAGTCTGTTCATCGGTTCGGCCACCACGGCCGGCGCGCCCGGCGCGGCCCGCGCCGCCCACATCGGCGGGGACCTGGCCCTGAACACCGTGCCCAGCGCGTACGCCGCCACCGGGAACGTGAACCTGAACGTGAACGCCGCGCTCGGGCTCGGCCGTTTCTACGCCGCCTACCCCGCCGCGCCCGGCGGCGCGAACGCGACCCTCGCCTTCACGGGCAGCGGCACCGCCCGCAGTGGCAGCCTGAACGTCGCCCCGAACGGCGCGTTCGCCTTCACGTCCCGCGCCGGGGACGGCGCGCCCCCCGTGACGGACACCCTGAACTACACCGTCAGTGACGGGCGCGGCTGCACCAGCCCCACCCAGGGTGTTCCCGTGAACGTCAGCGGGCGCGTGTGGTTCGCGCGCAACACCGCCGCCACCGGCGACGGACGCCAGGACACGCCCTTCCCGACGCTGCAGGCCGCGCAGACCGCGTCCGCCGCTGGTGACACCCTGTACCTCTACCGCGGGGACGGCACCACCACCGGCCAGAACCAGGGGCTCACTCTGAAAGCCGGTCAGACCCTCGTGGGCGAGGGGGCTCCTCTCACCGTGAACGGCGCGGCCATCCTTCCCGCCGGGCAGCCGTCCACCTTCGAGCACACCGCCGGAACGGGCCTGACCCTCGCCACGAACAACACCGTGCGCGGCGTGAACATCCGCGGCGCGGCCGGCGGGGTCAGCGGCACGAACTTCGGGACCTTCACCGCCGAACTCGGCGCCGTGCAGGCCTCCGCCGGTCCCGCCCTGAACCTCAGCGGCGGGACCCTCACCGGCAGCGCCACCCGCCTGGACGCCCAGACCACCACCGGGAACGGCGTGAACCTCCTCGGTCTGGGCGGCAGCTTCACGGTGCTCGGCAGCGGATCCCCCGGGTCCGGCGGGACCCTGCAGGCGACCGGGCCGCTCGGCACGGGCCTGAACCTGCAGCCCGACAACCTCGACTTCACCCTCAGCCTCAACCGCATGACCTTCCAGAACAGCGCCAGCGGCCTGCTGCTCGCCACGCAGGGCGCCGATACCGGCCGCGTGACGCTCACCGTGCAGGACAGTGCGTTCAGCAACAACAGCGCCAACTCCATCCAGATCAACCCTGGCGGGTCCGGCAGCAGCACCTACACCGTCCGCAACAACACCTTCACCCACACCGGCGCGGGCGGCGGCGTGTACTACAGCGGCACGTCCCGGACCGGCACGCCCACCGACCAGGGCACCATCACCGGGAACACCTTCAACCTCTCTCCCGGCGGGAACGCCAACGCGATCACCGTCGACCAGGTCGGTGCCGGCGCCGCCCGCTTCGCCATCACCGCCAACACCGTCACCGGGTACGGCGTGTACGGCATCTCCGTCGGCGCCAAGGAAGGCGGCGGCGGCCGGCTCGACGCGGTCGTCACGAACAACGCCGTCAGCAGCCCCCCCGGCCCGGTGAGCAGCCCCAACCTCGACGGCATCAACGTCACGGTCGGCACCGCCACCGGGCAGAACAGCGCCCTGTGCCTGCGGATGACCGGGAACACCAGCGTCTCCCCGGACCCCGGATTCGCCGGCATCGTCCTGCGTCAACGCACCGGCACCACCTTCACCATCGAGGGCGTCCCGACCGGCGCCACGAACGCCCAGGTGCAGACCGCCGTTCAGGCCAGCAACGCCCCTTCCACCGTCCGCATCCGGACCGGCGCCGAACTGACCCCGGTCACCGGCACCTGCACCGGCCCCACCTGATCGCCCTTCCCCCGGAGGAGACCCCCGCATGGCCGAACCGTTCCTCGCCGAGATCCGTCCCGTGAGTTTCAACTTCGCTCCCAGGGGCTGGGCCCTGTGCAACGGGCAACTCCTGCCCATCAACCAGAACCAGGCCCTGTTCTCCCTGCTCGGCACCACCTACGGCGGGGACGGCCGCACCACCTTCGCGCTGCCCAACCTGCAGAGCCGCGCGCCCATCCACACCGGGCCCTCCAACCCGCTCGGCACGCTCCAGGGGGAGGAAAACCACACCCTCACCACCAGCGAACTGCCCCGGCACACCCATGCCCTGGCCGCCAGTACCGGCGGCGGCGCCTCCGTCACCCCCGCCGGCAGCCTGCTCGCCGCACCCCAAGGTCCGCTCTACGCGCCGGGTCCCCCCGACGTGACCCTCACCGCCGCCAGCGTCACCGTCACCGGCGGCAGCCAGCCCCACAACAACCTTCCCCCGTACCTGGTGATCAACTACATCATCGCGCTGATGGGCATCTTCCCGTCGAGGAACTGACATGGGCCAACCTTTCGTCGGTGAGATCCGCCTGTTCGCCGGAACCTTCGCGCCCAACGGCTGGGAATTCTGCGACGGCCGCCTCCTGAGCATCGCCGAGAACGACGTCCTGTTCACGCTGATCGGCACCACCTACGGCGGCGACGGACAGCAGACCTTCGCCCTGCCCGACCTGCGCGGGCGCGCCCCCGTCCACATGGGACAGGGTCCCGGCCTGAGCCGCTACACCACCGGCCAGCAGGGCGGCACCGAAACCGTGACCCTCACGGCGGCCCAGATGCCTTCCCACACCCACGCGCCCGCCGCGTTCAGCGGCGCGGCCACCCTCACCTCACCGCAGAACGCCGTGCTGGCCAGTCCCACCAGCGGCGAACTGTACCTCGACGACACCCCGGTCTCCGCCCTGAATCCCGGCGCCGCGCAGCCGACAGGCGGCAGTCAGCCGCACGAGAACATGCCGCCCTACCTCACCCTGTCGTTCATCATCTCGCTGTCCGGCATCTTCCCCTCGTCGTGAAGGAGTTCCATGTCTGATCCATTCGTCGGTGAGATCCGCCTGTTCGCCGGCAACTTCCCCCCGCGCGGCTGGGCCACCTGCGACGGGCAACTCCTGCCCATCTCGCAGAACACGGCCCTGTTCTCCCTGCTCGGAACCAATTACGGCGGGGACGGCCGCAGTACCTTCGCCCTGCCGGACCTGCGCGGCCGCGTGCCCATTCACCACGGCCAGGGTCCCGGCCTGAGCGACCATCCCATCGGAGAGGCCAGCGGCAGCGCGGCCGTCACCCTGCTCACCAGCGAGATGCCCGGCCACACCCACACCGTCCGGGGCGCGCCCGACCCCGCCGAGAGCAGCGTTCCCGGCGGGAAGGCCCTCAGCCGTGGGGTCAACCTCACGCCCTACGCGCCCGCGCCGGCCACCCCCAACACCACCCTGAATCCCGCCGCGCTCACAGCTGCCGGCGCCGACCAGCCGCACAACAACCTCCCTCCCTCCCTGACCCTGACCTTCATCATCGCCCTGCAGGGCATCTTCCCGCCCCGCCAGTAACTGCGTCCGTTCCTGACGCCGGAGGTTTCCGCGCATGACCGACCCCGCCCAGACCGCCGCGCCCGCCACCCGCCGGGGCCTGCTCAAGACCATCGCGGCCCTCGGCGTGGCCGGCCTGACCGGCGCGCCCCTGGCCCGGGCGAGCGCGCCCGCCCTGACCCGCGTCGCCCTGATCGCCCCGCGCCGCAGCCATTACCCCGGCCTGACGACCGCCTTCCAGGACGGCCTGCAGGCTGCCCTGCGCCGCCAGCCCGTCCAGCTCACCACCCACCTCACCGGGCCGCTGCCCCGCGAGGCGCGGGCCGCGGTCCAGACCGCCCTGGAGGGCGGCACCGACCTGCTGATCCTCCTCGGGGACGGGCTCCAGACAGCCGTCCGCGACGTTCTGCAGGGGCAGGCGGTGCCCGTCATCGCCGCCGAACCCGGCGCCCGCCTGCCCGGTCCCGGCGTTCACGCCGCGCCGCTGACCGTCACGGTCTCCCTGCAGGCCTGGGAGGCCGAGTGGGCGCACGGCGCCCACCTCGCCCGCACCGGCGAGCCACTGCACCTGCTGATCTCCGCGCTCGACAGCGGCTACGACCTGCCCTACGCCTTCACGGCCGGGTTCACCAGCGGCGGCGGGCCGCTGACCGGCACCACCGTGACCGACGGCAGCGACCCAGCCACGCTGCTGCGTACCGTCCGGCAGAGCGGCGCCCGCGCCGTGCACCTGCTGAGCAGCGGCGGTGGCGCCGACCTGGCGAGGACCCTGGTGAACGCCGGGCTGCGCGTGACCGCCGGCGGTCTCAGCGCCCCCGCCGTGCAGGCCCTCGTTCCCACCGCGCTGGGCGCACGGCACCACCACCCGTCCCTGCGCGCGCCCCTCGGCACCGACCGTCCCGACCCCTTCCTGACACTCGGCTTCGACACCGGGCAGTGGATCGCCGCGGCCCTGCAGGCCGCGCCGGCCGCGCCGCCCCTGACCCGACACGCCGCGCTGCTGCAGGCCACGGTCACGGCCGCCCGCGGCCCCCTGCGCGCCGATGCACAGGGACTGCTGCGCGCCCCCCTGCTGCTGCGCACCCCCGGCCGCCCCGACCTGACCCTCGCCCCGCCCGCCCCCGGCCGCCCGGAACTGCAACCCGGCGAGCTGCGCAGCGGCTGGCTCCACACCTACCTGCACGCGTGAAGCCCGGACTTCAACCCGCCCCTCCGGGGGTCCACTGGCGTGACGCCGGCCCGCACGACACCGAATTCCGGCGTGAACTCCATCACCTCACGCATCCCCTGGCGGCGGTTCTGCCTGCCGGCCCGGACCTCACGGCGCTGCTCGACCTGCAGTACGCCGCCCGCACGCACGGTTACCGGCAGTGTCATCCGCACGCGCGCGCCCTGATCCTTGAAACCGCGTCCCCGTCAGGCTGCGCCGCCGGGTTCCTGCTGGTAGACGACACCTCACCGGGGCTCGTGCTGGTCGATTTCGCCGTGCACCCGGCGTATCAGCGCCGGGGACTGGGCGCCGCGGCCCTGACCCGCCTGCAGGTGTGGGCGGGTGCCCGGTCCATCACGCTGAACGTCACGCCAGGCAGCCCGGCCGAGAACCTCTACCTGCGCGCCGGATTCACCTTGCAGGGCGCCTCGGCCACCCATCACACGCTCCGCTGGACCCCGCTCCTCTGAAGTGGGTGGGCAGGCGCGGCTGCGTTCCGGCGCTGGCGTCGTAGACTGGGCACCTCAACTTCTGCTGGTGAAACGGGCGGCGCGCAGCAGGGCGGCGCGGCCCGTCTGGAGTGCGTATGTTCGATGAATTCGCTGTGCATGACTTACTGACACCCGAGGAACGCCTGATCCGCGAGAGTGTGCGCGGCTTCTGCGACGCGGAGTTGCTGCCCGAAGTGGCCGCCTGGTGGGATGACGGCGCGCTGCCCGTGCGGGCCGTGATGCGGCGCTTCGGGCAGATGGGCCTCCTGGGGCCGACCGTGCCGGAGGAATTCGGCGGGGCGGGCGCGTCCTACAGCGCGTACGGCGCGATGATGTACGAACTGGAGCGCGTGGACAGCGGCCTGCGCAGCGCCGCGAGCGTACAGGGCAGCCTGGTCATGTTCCCCATTCATGCCTTCGGCAGTGACGAGCAGCGCCGCCGCTGGCTGCCGGGCCTCGCGTCCGGTGAACTGATCGGGTGTTTCGGCCTGACCGAACCGGACGGCGGCAGCGACCCCGGCGCCATGCGCACCCGCGCCCGGCTCGATGGGGACCACTACGTCCTGAACGGCAACAAGATGTGGATCACGAACAGCCCCGAGGCGGACGTGGCGGTCGTGTGGGCCAAGGACGACACCGGCACCGTGCGGGGCTTCATCGTGCCGACCGACACGCCGGGGTTCAGTGCGCCGCCCATTCACCGCAAGATGAGCCTGCGCGCCAGCGTGACCGGCGAGATCGTGCTGCAGGACTGCCGCGTTCCGGTCAGCAACCTGCTGCCGGGCAGCGCCGGCCTGAAGAGTCCACTGTCGTGCCTGACCTCCGCCCGGTTCGGGATCGCGTGGGGCGCGATGGGCGCGCTGGAGGCGGTGTTGCAGGCCACCCTGGACTACACCGGGAGCCGCACGACCTTCGGGCGTCCCATCGCGGCGCGGCAGCTCGTGCAGGACAAACTGGTGCGCATGGCGACCGATCACAGCCTGGGCACGCTGCTCGCCTGGCGGCTGGGCACCCTGAAGGACGCGGGCCGCATGAACTTCGCGCAGGTCAGTTACGCCAAGCGCAACAACGTGCGCGTGGCCCTGCAGGGCGCGCGACTGGCACGCGAGCTGCACGGCGGGAACGGCATCACCACGGAGTACCCGGTCATCCGGCACATGCTGAACCTGGAGACGGTGGACACCTACGAGGGCACGCACGACATTCACACGCTGATCGTGGGTCGCCACCTGACCGGGCAGGGCGCGCTGGAGTAACACGGATTCCGATTGAATGGCTTACAAAGCCGTTGAATCCGGCTGGAGAGCGGCCCCGCAGAGCAGGAGCGCGCGTTCAGCGGCGCAGGGACAGCAGGTCTTCCAGGTGATCCGGCCGGGAGATGTGGTAGCCCTGCGCGTAGTCGCAGCCGAGATCGCTGAGCCGGGCGAGCATGGCGGCGTCCTCGACGCCCTCGGCGACGGTCGAGAGGTGCAGGTCCCGCGCGAGGCGGATGGTGTTGCGCAGCAGCGCGCCCCGCGCGGTCGCCTGCGCGCCTTCCCGCAGGAAGGAACGGTCGAGTTTCACGGTGTCCAGCGGCAGTTCGGTCAGGAGCGACAGGCTGGAGTGGCCGCTGCCGAAGTCGTCCAGCGCCACACGCACCCCGGCGTCCCGCAGTTTGCGCAGGTGCCGGCACGCCAGGTCCACGTCCTGCATGACGCTGCTCTCCGTGACTTCCACGGTCAGCAGCTGCGGCGGCACCTGCAGGTCCGCGAGGGTCTGCAGGACCCGCTCGGCGTAGTCCGGCATCAGCAGTTGCACGGGGCTGACGTTGACGTTCACGTGCGCTTCCGGCCACAGCGCCCGCGCCGCCTGGGTTTCGCGCAGCGCCGTCTGCAGCGCCCAGTCCCCGAGCTGGTAGATCTGACCGCTGCGTTCCGCGACCGGAATGAAGGTGCTGGGTGGCACGGCGCCCAGCTGCGGGTGCTGCCAGCGCAGCAGCGCCTCAACCGCGATCCAGCGGCCGGTGTCCACGTCACTGATCGGCTGGTACATCAGTGACAGTTCCTGCCGTTGCGCGGCTCCCTGCAGCTGCGTTTCGAGGGTGTGTCCGTACTGGCTGCGGCGCAGCATGGTCTCGTTGAAGATGCCCAGGTGTTCGTGCTGGTCGATCGCGTGCTGCAGGGCAAGGTTCGCCTGGCGCAGCAGCGCCGAGAACGGCACGGGGTACGCGGACTGGGCGTAGCCGGCCACCAGCTTGAGGGTCACCTCGCCCTCGCGCAGCGCGAAGGGTTCCTCGAGCTGGGTGAGCATCTGTACCGGGTCGATCTGGCCGGGCGTGCGGGTGATCAGCGCCAGTCCGTTGGAACTGATGCGTCCGACCACATGTTCGCTGTCGCCGTTCCCGAGGCGGGTGGCGAGTTCGCGGATCAGGCGGTCCACGAAGGCGTTCCCGTACAGGCCGCTGAGTTCCTGCAGGCGCGGTACCTCGACCAGCAGGGCGCTGCGGACGCTGGCGTCGTCCTGCAGCAGTTCCGTCAGGCCGGCCCTGGAGTACGCGCCGGTCAGTTCGTCGCGGAGCGTCTGCTCGCGCAGCTGCGCTTCGCGGCCCTGCAGGTGGTCGAGCAGGTCGTTGATGGTCCGGGCGAGCACGCCGAGTTCGGTGCGGTTGGTGGGTTCCAGGCGGTGGTTGGGGTCCCGGGCGATCCGCTGGGTGTCGGCCACGTACTGCGTCAGGACCCGCAGCACCCGGCGGTTCAGGAACGCCGTGAATGCGAGGATCGCGGCCAGCGTGACGAGCAGGATCACCGCCCGTAACTGCCAGAGGGTCTCCTGTCCGGCCAGGTGGACGGCGCGGGGGATGGTGAGTTTCAGGGCCAGTTGCGCGGGACCGCTGGGCGCCTCGATGGGGGCCACGCCGATCACCTGGCGCGGCTGGTACGACAGGGCCGTGCGGCCGTCGGCCGGGAGGCTGGTGAGCTGCGCGGTGTACGTGCGGGGCGTGTGCATCAGTTCGCTCAGCGCCTGTTGCGACAGCAGGCGCGCGAACAGCATCACGCCGCCCCGGCCCGTGCCGTCGTCGCGGGTGATGGGCCGGCCGGCCATCAGGTACGCCTGGGCGTCGACGAGGACGATGCCCTGCGCGCCCTGCGCCGGCAGTGGGCGCGGCAGCTGGGCCAGCAGGGCCCGGACGGTGGCCGGCGCCGCGACCACCCGCGCGCCGTCGAGATGCAGCGCGGTGACCAGGCGCCCGTCGGGCGCGGTGATGCCGCCGTAATCCACCCGGCCACCCATGAAGGTGCTCGTGCCGAACGCGTCGGCCTCGAAGCCGGGGTTGCGGCCGGCCGCGAAGTCGAAGGTGGACGTCCACTGACTGAAGTTCAGGGTGAACAGACTCACCCGCTGCTCCTCGGTGTCGAGGTCCTCGCGGGCGATCTGCGTGTACTGCACGACCTGTTCCCGCTCGATCTGCCGGAAGCGCCGGTCCATCAGGCCCGGAATCACCACCAGCAGCACCAGCAGCGTGGGCACGGCCAGCATGCCGAGCAGGATCACCACCTGCAGGCGCAGCGACTGACCGGGGCCGTGAGGGCCGTTCCACCACCAGCGCCGCCGCAGTGCGGGTCGGTTCACGGACCCCGCCGGGTGTGGGTGCCGGCCCCCGGTGCAGGGGAGTGCGGGCGTGGCGTTCGGAGGTGTGGGCGCATCAGGGGGAGGTCTTCCTTGCTGGGCTGGTCAGGCGCCGGGAGTCGGGTGGACCGCGGGGAGTTGAACGCGTGCGGGGCGCTCGGGCAGGCGTGGCGTCACTCTGATGGGCGCCGGGGCGCGGTGACCGGGAAAGGACGCCCCCGGCGGGCGGAATCCGTCGGCACGGCGGGCGGGAATGGGCGGGCGGGAAGGGGAGGACCGGACCCGGCTTCGGCCGGTCAGGCGCCAGTGGAGGAGGGAACCGGATGGAACAAGGAGGCGGCGGGGCGACCACAGGGGGCCTTTCTCATCTTGTGGCACGGGCGCGGCTGAATCATGAGCCACCCATCCTTCACATTTAGATTCCGGGGGCCACCGGCAGAGCGGCGGAGCCGACCGCAGTGCGGATCAGGAATGGAGGGGATCGCAGGGCGCGGCGCCGGGCCCGCCGGTCCGCAGGGGCCGCGCCGGGTCGAAGGTCAGGATCCGCACGCCGTTGCGGCCCCCCTGTTTCACGCAGTACAGCGCCTCGTCCGCGTCCCAGAGCGTGCGGGTACGTGACCACAGGCCGAACGGCGCACCCCCCACCGAGACCGTCACCTGTTCGAGCGGCTCCCCGAACGGCGTGGCGGCGATCAGGTCGCACAGGCGCTGCGCGACTTCCTCGATCCGGCTGTGCTGGACGCGCCGCAGGATCACGGCGAATTCCTCCCCGCCGTACCGGTACGCGCGGTCGCGGCCGCGCAGGGCGTCCGAGAGCAGGCCCCCGATCCGCGCGAGGACCTGATCGCCCACCGGGTGACCGTGACGGTCGTTCACCTGCTTGAAGTGATCCACGTCGATCAGCAGCAGTGCGTCTCCCGGCGCGGTGAAGGGCAGGTCCAGCTCGAACTGACGGCGGTTCGGCAGGCCCGACAGGGCGTCCCGGTGCGCCTGCTCCCGGTAGGCGTCCGTGCTCTGCAGCAGGGCGACCCGGCCCGTGATCATGCTGGCCACCGCCCAGAACCCCAGCACGCTGAAGGCCAGGCAGGGCAGGTAGCTGCGCTGCAACACGTCCAGATCGCCGCCCAGCAGGACCAGTCCCAGGTCGGTGGGCAGGAAGATCAGGCCCGCCACCCACGCGTGCCGCTGCAGTGATCCGTGGGGGTCACTGATGTTCAGCGCCCAGCGGAACAGGTGCGCCATGCCGCTCACGAGCAGCAGGTTCACCAGCGACAGCGTGGTGGCCGCCGCGCCGTCCAGCGGTCCGCTGCCCAGCGGGGTCGCCAGCGGCAGCAGGGCCGCCGGCAGGCCCGCGAGCAGGCCGCTGCCCATGCCGTAGCGCAGCACGATCACCGCGACCGGCACCAGCGACAGGTTCACCCGCAGGCCGCTCTCGTCGACCGGTCCCAGCAGGACGAGTGCGAGCGTGGTCACGACCGTCAGCGCCAGCCGCATGCCCTTGAGCCGCCAGTGGCGGGGCGGGGGCCACGAGCGGTACGTGAGACTCATCACGAACGACAGCGTGACGAGCACGCTGAAATTCACGAACAGACTCTGGATCAGGGACAGGAACACGGGGGCAGTGAACTCCAGTCGGGTAGGACAGGGGTGGCGTCGCCACAACGGACAGGCATGGACCACTCACTGTTTCATACCGCGCCCCGCTCCGTTGCCTCAGGTGCCGCGCCCCCCAAACGGGCGGTCTTCCCCCAGCGGGTGGGCGCGCGCGAACGCCGCCGCTGCCGCCGCCGGAACCGGCCGGCTGAACAGGAACCCCTGGGCGAACCCGCACCCCAGCGCCTGCGCCGACCGCGCCTGCTCGGGCGTCTCGACCCCCTCGGCCACCACGTTCAGTTCCAGGTGCCGGGCCAGGGTCACCACGCTCGCCACGATGGCCGTCTGCCGGGCGTCGCCGGGCAGGAACGACACGAAACTCCGGTCGATCTTCAGGGTGCCCACCGGGAAGCGCTGCGCCGCTGACAGCGACGCGAACCCCGTGCCGAAATCGTCCAGCATCAGCGGCACGCCCCGCCGGTGCAGCGCCCGCATGGCGCGCAGGGCCTCGGGCGTGTCGGCCAGACTGTGCTCGGTGATCTCGAGGTGCAGGCCCGGCGGGAAGGTCATGGTGAGCAGGTCGCCCGGCGTTCCGGCCTCGACCCCCAGCTGCTGGGCGCTGAGATTGACCGACACGAACAGCCCCGACAGCTCCGGGGCAGCCTGCCATTCCTGCAGCTGCCGCTGCGCCTCGCGCAGCACCCACGCGCCCAGCGGCACGATCAGGCCGCTGCGTTCCGCCACGTCCAGAAACGCGCCCGGCGTGAGCAGGCCGCGCTGCGGATGCTGCCAGCGCAGCAGCGCCTCGAAGCCCACGCAGCGCCCGGACGCCAGATGCATGACCGGCTGGTAGTGCAGCGCGAACTGCTTCTCGCGCAGCGCCACCCGCAACTGCCGTTCGGTGTCCACCCGCGCCAGCGCCTGCTCGTGCATGTGCGGCTCGAACAGCACCGTGCGGTTCTTCCCGCTGCGTTTGGCAGCGTACATGGCGGTGTCCGCGTCCCGCAGCGGTTCCTCCAGGCGCCGGTACGCCCGGGACGCGGTGGCCAGCCCGATGGACGTGGTGATCCGGACTTCCTCGCGCTGCAGGCGGAAGGGCCGCAGCATGGCCCGCTGGAGCCGTTCGGCCACCCGCCGGGCATTCACCTCGTCACAGGGGGCGTCCAGCAGCACCGCGAACTCGTCGCCGCCCATCCGCGCCACCGTGTCCGTGCGGCGCACCGCGTCCTTCAGGCGCGCGGCCGTCTCCAGCAGCAGGCGGTCGCCGGTGAGGTGGCCGTAGGCGTCGTTCACGTTCTTGAAATCGTCCAGGTCGAGGAACAGCACGGCGTACGGGTGTGCCGGGTCCCGCTCGAAGCGCTGCATGGTCTTCTCCAGCAGGCTGCCCAGCAGCGCCCGGTTCGGCAGGCCCGTCAGACGGTCGTGCAGCACGTCGTGCCGCAGGCGGTCCTCCGCGTGCTTCTGGGCGGTCACGTCGTGCATGGCGACGACCGCGCCCAGCCGCTCGCCGTCCGGTCCCAGCATCGGTCCGCCCGAGGCGCGCACGATCCGCCGGGGCAGGCCGCGCGGGGCGATCACCATCTCCACGTCCCGCACCTGCTCGCCCTGCAGGGCCCGGAACAGCGGAATGCGTTCCTGGGACAGCGGGGTCACGCCGTCGACCTCGTACAGGTCGTAGTAGCGGCTCCACTCGGACGGGGGCACCGGGGCGCTGCCCAGCCCGTGCATCTCGCGGCTCACCCGGTTGAACACCGTCAGGTTCCCGGCGCTGTCGCAGGCGACGATGCCGTCCTGAACGTTCTCCAGCAGCGATTCGAGCGCCACGCGCGCCAGCTGCGCCTCACGGGCGGCGGCCACGTACCCGGTGACCTCGCGGCCCTCCACGATCACCCGCCACACCGGCGTCCCGGCGGTGTCCGGCGCGGGGGCGCGCACCG
This sequence comes from Deinococcus depolymerans, assembly GCF_039522025.1. Classification (NCBI taxonomy): domain Bacteria; kingdom Thermotogati; phylum Deinococcota; class Deinococci; order Deinococcales; family Deinococcaceae; genus Deinococcus; species Deinococcus depolymerans. The sequence goes on from NZ_BAAADB010000004.1 coordinate 139,357, forward strand.
GCGTGAAACTCAGGTCCACGGCCACCAGCTGACCGTCGGGTCCGGTGGCCTGCAGGCCCAGCTGCGTGAACTCTCCGGCGCCGGCCCGCAGCGCCGCGCCGCGCACCTCCTGCGCCTCGCGGCCCCCCTCCGGCCACCACGGCGCCTCCCAGACCGGACGGCCCAGCAACTCGTCGGCGGGGCGCTGGACGGCCTGCAGGGTGCGTTCGTTCAGTTCCAGCAGCGTGCCGTCCGGCGAGAGAACCGCCTGGAACTGAGAGGTCCGCTGCCAGAGTTCGAGCCGTTCGTCGCGTTCCCGCTCGGCCGCGTGCAGCGCCGCGCGTGCCGACAGCAGCGGCAGGGACTCGTGACCGCTGCTGTCGGCCTGCAGCGGCCGCTGCAGCTCGTTCAGGAGTTCGGACTCCTTCTCTGGACGGGGGGGCATACCCGGAGTATACCCGCCACCCGGAACGCCTGAAGGAAACCTTCATGAATCCGGGCCGGCTGCGTGTCCGCCGACCAGACCCCTCCCGACCCACCGGGCCCAGAGCGTATCCTGAAACCCGGCCACCCCGTTTCATTCCCGCGTCCTGACGGCCCGCCCGCCTGCCGCACGCGTCCGGTCCCGGCCCCGACGGTCCCCCGGCCCGCGCCGCCCTTTCCCGCCGACCCGCAGGACGCCCCCACTGTGTTGATCACCCTGCTGAGCAACCTTGGCCTCACGGCGCTGTTCGCTTTCGCGCTCGGTCAGACCTACCGGGTCTGGCCGCCCACCCACGCCCCGACCGACCGGCTGCTGCGCGCGGCCCTCGCACTGGGCGCCGCCGTGGTGCTCGCCTGGCACGGGCACGCCAGCGGACAGGAGTACGGTCTGTCCCTGGTGGCGGTCGCGCTGGTCACGCTGCGCTACGGCCCGCTGTACGCCCTGCCCTGCCTGCTCGTCGCGCTGATCCCGGGCCTGCACCCCGCGCAGGTGCTGCTGCAGAGTGCCGGCGTGATCCTGATGTCCAGCGTGCTGCGCCCCGCGGTCCGCATCGACCTGTCACCCGGCCCGCGCCTGCTGTGGACCCTGCCGCTGATCTTCCTGACCGGCCACCTGAGCGGCGCCCTCGGCGGCCCCGCCCTCCCGCCGCTCGCCCTGCTGACCACCATGGGACTGCAGGTCAGCGCCATGGCGCTGATCATCTGGGCCCTGCACAGCCGGCTGCGGCTGCTGAGCGCCTCGTACACCTTCCGGGAACAGGCCTACACCGACGCCCTGACCGGCCTGTCCAACCGGCGTCAGTTCAGCGACGACCTGGGCCGCATCGAACACGGTGACCACCTGCTGATCCTCGACCTCGACCACTTCAAACGCGTGAACGATCAACACGGACACGCCGAGGGCGACGCCACCCTCAAGCGCGTGGCCGCCGCGCTGCGCGCCAGCCTGCGCCCCCAGGACACCGCCTACCGCATCGGCGGCGAGGAATTCGCCGCGCTGCTGCCCCGCACCTCCCCCGACGACGCCCGGCAGATCGCGGACCGCTGCCGCGAGATGGCCCGGCAACGCCCCCCCGCCCCACCCGTGACCCTCTCCGGCGGTCTGGCCCGCCACGGCCTGCGCGACGATCCCGCCGCCACCCACCGCCGGGCCGACGAGGCCCTGTACGCCGCCAAGGAAGCCGGACGCGACCGGGTCCTGACCGCGCCGCCCGCGCTGCCCTCCACCCTCCCCGCGCCGCGCGGCCCGTGGCAGGCGCTGCGCAGCGTCCTGGAACAGGCACCCGACCGTGACTTCGGACCGGCCGAATGGAACGCGCTGCTGCGCGCCGCCTGCGACGGCGTGCCCGACGTGCAGGGCGGCAGCCTGTACGTCGTCGAGGCCGGTGATTTCATCATGCGCGCCCAGATCGGATTCGACGACGCCCTGCTCGGCGACCGCTGCCCCCCCGGCGCCCAGCGCGCCTGGTACGCCCTGAACGACGCCGCCTGGATCAGCGGGCAGCCGCGCGTGCTGCGCGGCTACGCCATCGAAACGGCCGCGCAGCACGCCGCCGAACTCGCCCTGAACAGCGGCGCGCAGGTCCGCGGCGATCAGTGGCGCCTCACGGACATCTGCGAGACGCTCGGCGTGCCCATCACCGACGACGGGCACGTCATCGCGTTCCTGAACCTCGACCGTTTCACCCCGGGCGCGGCCTTCGACGCCTCCGCCCAGGAACTCGCCGTGACCTTCGCGGCGCAGGCGTCGCTGCTGCTCGCCGGCCGCGCCCGCCGGGCCCGCGAGGCCCGCCGCACCCATGAACTCGAGGCGCTCGTGCAGATCACGGGAGCGCTGCGCGACGCGCGTGACATGCCGGCCGTGCTCAGCGCCATGAACTCCATGTCGCACGTGCTCCTCGACGCGCTGCAGTCCGTGTACATGCAGTACGACCCCGACAGCGACGCCCTGGTGTCCAGCGGCCTGTACGGGTTCGACGAGACCGTCAGTCACCTGCGGCTGCCGCGCGGCCAGGGGCTGTCATGGACGGCGGTCAACGCGCGCGAGGTCATCCGCGTCAACGACCTCAACCGGGACCCGCGGTCCGTGGGCACGCACTCGGTGCGCGGCGCCGCCGGTCTGCTCGCCCCGCTGTTCAGCCGGGAGCGGCTGCTGGGCGTGCTGGTCGTCATCCGCCACGAACCCTTCGGTGAGGACGACGCGCAACTGGCGCGCGCCATCACCGCGCAGAGCGTCACCGCCATCGAACGCGCCGAACGCATCCAGGCGGTCGAGAGTGGCCGTGACGGCATCCTGCTCGCGCTGGGCCGCGCCCTGGAAGTCCGGGATTTCGAGACGCGCGGCCACACCGAGCGGGTCCTGCGTCTCGCCCAGGCGGTCGGGCAGGACCTCGGCCTGACCGGCGAGGACCTCGCCGCCCTGCGGGACGGCGCGTACCTGCACGACCTGGGCAAGGTGCAGATCCCGGACGCCGTGCTGCTCAAACCCGGTCCGCTGGACCACCAGGAATGGGAACTGATGCGCACCCACGCGGGCGCCGGCGAGGACCTCGCCCGGCACATCCCGGGCCTGAGTCCCCGCGCGCTGGAGGTCATCCGCCACCACCACGAACGCTGGGACGGCTCCGGGTACCCCGACGGACTGCAGGCCGAGGAGATCCCGCTGCTCGCCCGGATCTTCAGCGTCTGCGACGTGTTCGACGCGCTGATCAGCCCGCGGCCCTACAAGGCCGCCTGGAGCGTCCCGGACGCCCTGACCGAACTGCGCCGCCTGGCCGGGCAGGGCCTCGACCCGCACGTGGTCGAGGTGTTCCTCACCCACATGGACGCCCACCCGGCCCTTCCGGACGCGCCCGCACCCGACCGGCCCCGCCCGGCGGCCCGCCCCGGCGAGCGCTGAGGGCCGCCCGCGGACGGAGCCCCCCCTCCGGCCCGCCGGATCATACGGACTGCCGTTTGTTTCGCCGACAATCCGGAACTTCACCGGATTGCCGGCTCCACGTCCGGAGGGGCGTTTTTCTCCTGCTCTGCGGGGCAGCTCTCCGAGTCGCATCCGCTCGGATTGAATGGTCTTTGCAGCCCATTCAATCGGAGTCCGTATCAGAAGGCGGGCACGACCGCGCCGCCGAAGGTGTTCAGGATGAAGCGGCGCGTGGCCGGACTCTGCAGGGCCCTGACGAGCGCCTGGTAGTCGGGGTTTTTCAGGGTGGCGGGTTTCACGACGAGCAGGTTCGCGTAGGGGCTGTTCGCGCCTTCCAGGGTCAGGGCGTCCTTCAGGGGGTTCAGTCCGGCGTCCAGCGCGTAGTTGGTGTTGATGACGGCGGCGTCCACGTCCGCGAGCGCGCGCGGCAGCTGCGCGGCCTCCAGTTCGCGGAACTTCAGGCGGCGGACGTTGCTGCGGATGTCGAGCGGCGTGGCGTTCGTGCCGGTCCCGGCCTTCAGGCGGATCAACCCGGCCCGTTCGAGGAGTTTCAGCGCGCGGCCGCTGTTGCTGGGGTCGCTGGGAATGGCGACCGTCGCGCCGGTCTTCAGCTCCGTGAGTTTCTTGACCCGCCGGGAGTACAGGCCGATGGGTTCCACGTGGATCTTCGCGCCGGTCACGAGGCCCAGCGGCCGGTCCTTCTGGAACGCCGCGAGGTACGGCGCGTGCTGGAAGAAGTTCACGTCGATGCTGCCGTCGGCCAGCGCGAGGTTCGGCTGCACGTAGTCCGTGAACTCACGCACCTCCAGCGTGACGCCCTGGCGGGCCAGGAGGGGCTTGACGAAGTTCAGGATCTCGGCGTGTGGGACGGGGCTGGCACCCACCCGCAGGGTGCCGGCGGAGGCGGCGCTGCCGAGGATCAGGGCGGACAGAATCAGGTGACGCATGGGAACTCCTTGTGGGTGAAGCGAAAACGAGGGGAGCGGAACGCGGGAATCAGAAGGCGGGAATCAGAAGGCGGGAATGACGCTGCCGCCGTACTTGCGCAGCAGCCACGCCCTGACCTCGGGGCTGGTGAGGACCGCCGTGAGTTTCTTCAGGTCCGGGTTGTTCACCTTGTCGCGGGTGGTGGCCAGGACGTTCGCGTAGAGGCTGCCCTGCCCCTCGCGGTAGATGGCGTCCCGTTCCGGGTTCAGGCCGATTTCCAGGGCGTAGTTGGTGTTGATGATGGCGGCGTCCACGTCCGCGAGCGAGCGGGGCAGCTGCGCGGCCTCCAGTTCCCGGAACTTCAGGCGGCGGACGTTGCTGCGGATGTCCGCCACGGAGGCCCGGACGCCCACGCCGGTTTTCAGGCGGATCAGGCCGGCCCGTTCGAGCAGCAGCAGCGCCCGCGCGCCGTTGCTGGGGTCGTTCGGAATGGCGATGGTCGCCCCGGTGTTCAGGTCCGTGACCTTCGACACCCGTTTCGAGTACAGGCCCAGCGGCGGCAGGTAGATGCGGCGCACCGGGACGATGTTCAGCGGACGCCCGGCCTGGAAGGCATTCAGGTACGGTTCGTGCTGGAACAGGTTCGCGTCGAGGCTGCCATCGCCGAGCGCGAGGTTCGGCTGCACGTAATCGCTGAATTCACGGATGACCAGCGTGACGCCCTGGCGCGCCAGCACCGGGCGCACGAATTCCAGCAGTTCCCCGGCGGGTACGGGGGTCGCGCCGACCCGCAGCGTGCCGGCCAGGGCGGTCGAGCTGCCCAGCAGGGCGGTCGTGAGCAGGGCGAGGTGGACGGCGGGCCGGGAACGGACGGGAACGTGGGTCGGGGCAGGCATCAGTCACTCCTTGGAGGGATGGGGGGGGCTTCGGGTGGCGGGGGAGGCCGGTCGGACCGGTCCGGGCGCGGTGGGTCGCGGGCGGGTTGCGGGCGGGTTGCGGGCAGGGGCGGCGCCGCCCCCTGGCGTTCCGGGCCGGGCGTGACCGGAACCGACGGTCAGGAAGGTCAGGAAAAGGGCCGCTCAGCGGTGGTCGGCGCGGGCCGCGGCGCGGTCCCCGGCCCACTGCACGCCCTGCACGAGCAGCAGCAGGGCCAGCACGGTGGCGGTCATCACGCCCGTCTCGAAGCGCTGGTAGCCGTACCGGATGGCGAGGTCACCCAGGCCGCCCCCGCCGATCGCGCCGGCCATGGCGCTGTATCCGATCAGGCTGACGGCCATCACCGTGAACGCCTGGATGAGCGCGGGGCGCGCCTCGGGCAGCAGGACCCGCGTGACCGTCTGGGCGGTCGTGGCGCCCATGGCGCGGGCGGCCTCGGCCACGCCGACCGGGACGCCCTGCAGCGCGCCGTCCACCAGGCGCGCCACGAAGGGAATCGCGGCGACGGTCAGCGGCACGATCGCGGCGGTCGAGCCGATGCTGGTGCCGGTCAGCAGCCGCGTGAACGGAATCAGCAGGACCAGCAGGATGATGAACGGCAGGCTGCGTCCCACGTTCACGGCGGCGTCCAGCAGCCGGAACAGCGGGGCGTGCGGGTGCAGACCGCCGGGCCGGCTGAGGGTCAGCGCGACCCCCAGCGCGGTGCCGAGCAGCTGCGCGGTCAGCGCGGACGGCACGACCATCCACAGGGTCTCCAGGGTCGCCTGCCACAGCAGCGGCCACAGCGCCGCCCAGGTCACGCGCTCACCCCGCTGACCGCCGTGTCCGGGACGGTCAGGTGCCCGCCGTGCGGGACGGCCAGCCAGACGTCCACGCCCAGCGGGTGCGCCTCGGCCTGCACGATCCGCGCGCCCTGGCGTGACAGGCTGGCGAGCGTCCCGGCTCCCAGGTCCGGCAGGGTCAGATGCCGCAGGGTCTCGTGCGTGGCCAGCGGCACCTGCGGGCGGTGGGCGTCGAGCAGGGCGCGCGTGACCTCGTGGCGCGGGTTGCGCAGCACCGCGCCGGTCTCGCCGTACTCGGCGAGCTGCCCGCGGTCGAGCACGGCGACGTGCGTGGTGGCGGCCCGCACGACCTCCAGCTGGTGCGTGACGATCAGCAGGGTCAGGTCCCGTTCCCGCTGGAGGTCCAGCAGCAGCTTCAGGATGCCGGCGCTGGTCTCGGGGTCCAGGGCGCTGGTGGCCTCGTCGGCCAGCAGCAGGTCGGGGTCGGTGACCAGCGCGCGGGCGATCCCCACCCGCTGTTTCTGCCCGCCGGACAGCTGCGCGGGGTAGCGGTCCTCCAGGCCGCCCAGCCCCACCAGCCGCAGCTGCTCGCGGGCCAGCGCCTCGCGGCGGGCGCGGGGCACGCCGCGCAGTTCCAGTGGCAGGGTGACGTTGTGCAGCGCGGTGCGCTGGGCGAGCAGGTTGAAGTGCTGAAACACCAGGCCGGTGCGCGCCTGGTGCGCGGCGCGGGTGGCGGGCGTCAGGGGTTCGCCGCGCAGGTGGATCTGCCCGGCGTCCGGGTGTTCCAGGCCGCTGATCAGCCGCACCAGGGTGCTCTTGCCGGCGCCGCTGCGGCCGATGATGCCGGTGCGGCTGCCGCGCGGCACGCTGAGGGTCAGGTCGTTCAGGGCCGGCTGGGTCTGGCCGGGGTACGTGCGGCGGACCCTGGTGAAGGTCAGCGCCGGGCTGGCTGGGTGGGTCATGACGGACCTCCGTGGGTGAGGCGGAGGGAACGGCACAGTCGCCGTCCCCTTCCTGGGCTGTTCGCTTCGGAAGGGGACGGCGTGATCTGAATCGGCGCGCGGCTGGGTACACCCTTCCTTTACCCGTTCTGCGGCCCGTGGTCATCGTTGGGGCACGCAGGGCTGGAAAGCACCCGCCGTGATGAGGGCTGGTTGCTGCGGCGGTCCGTGGTCCAGTGACCTCACGCCGACTCTGGATAAAGGTGACCTCGCTGGGAAGTCGGTGGTGACTCTAGATCAGTTGACCGGAAGTGTCAACTGTGACGCGCGACCGGGTCGGTGGTGAAGCCGTGGCAGCCGGAGTCCGTATCATACGGATTCCGTTTGTTTCGCCAACAATCCGGAAGTTCACCGGATTGCCGGCTCCACGTCCGGAACCCGTGTTGCTCCCACTCGCTTCGCTCGGATTGAATGGGCTGCAAAGCCCATTCAATCGGAGTCCGTATCAGGTGTACTTGAGGGCTTCCATGAGTTCCTCGACGAGTTCCACGCTGTCGCCGCGCGTGCTGGCCGTGGCGACGTGCGCCTCGAGGTGCCCGCGCAGCACCACCTCGCCCGCGCCGGACAGCGCGCCCTGCACCGCCTTGATCTGCCGCAGCACGTCCACGCAGTAGGCGTCCGGGTCGTCGAGCATCCGCACGATCGCGTCGAGGTGCCCGCGCGCGATGTTCAGCCGGCGGGCGGCGCGTTTGCGGGCGTCCTCGGGCATGCACAGGTGGTCGGGCCCGGCGTGGCAGCCGGCGTCCTGAACGGCGCTGGCGGCGGCCGGGCGCCGGAGGGGGCGGGTGGTCATCTCAGGCGCCGTGCGCGGGCTGGGCGGCGTATCCTTCTTCGGTCACGGCCTGGATCAGGCGCTCGAGATCGGCGGTGCCGGTGACGCTGGCGAGCCCGCGCGCGAGGTCCACCTCGGCCGTTTCCACCCCGGGAACGCGGGCGAGTGCCTGCTGGACAGCTTTCTGGCAGTGGCCACAGGTCATGCCGGTGACGGTCAGTTCGGTCTTCATGCCCTGATGGTATCCCCCCCCTGGGGGGCTGTCAATTTGTTTTGAATGCCCCGCGCCGTCCGTCCCGCCTGCCGGGCGACGGGTGAACGTGTGGCCCCGCTCGGGCCGGTGTGGGTAGCCCGGCGCTGCCCTGTCGTCCCGCGCTCTCAGCGGCTTCTCATCGCCCGTGCCTGTGACCTGCATGAATGGTCGGAGCGTCTTGCGGGGCGGGTGCCGGCCGGAGTGGAGGGCGCTTGCAGTCGGCCGTCGCCCGGCCTATGCTGATCGCATACCCCCCCGGGGAGGGTTACAGGCGGGACGGGTGTCAGGAACCCGCCGGTCAGGCCCCTGCCCAGGAACGGCCCTGTGCAGCACGGCCTCGCCCACCCCCAGACCTCCCCCCGATCCGCACCCCCTGACCGTTCCCGAGGAGTCCCCCGTGAGTCAGCCCACCCCCCCCACCACGCAGGCCGCCGAGTTCACCGTCCAGGGCATGACCTGCGCCAGCTGCTCGGCCCGCGTCGAACGGGGCCTGAACGCCGCGCCCGGCGTGCAGAGCGCCAGCGTGAACCTCGCCACCGAACGCGCCGCCGTCACCTTCGACCCCGCGCAGACCAGCCTGCGTGACCTGAGCGCGCACGTCCGCGACCTGGGATACGAACCGCTGACCGCCAGCGCGGAACTCAGCGTGCAGGGCATGACCTGCGCCGCCTGCACCGCCCGCGTCGAGCGCGCCCTGAAGCGCCTGCCCGGCGTGCTGGACGCCAGCGTGAACCTCGCCACCGAACGCGCCCGCGTCACGTACCTGCCCGGCGCGGCCACGCCCGCCGACCTGAAGACCGCCGTCGAGCAGGCCGGGTACACCGTCCTGACCGCACCGCCCCCCGGCGGGTCCGGCGCGGCCGACCGCGCGTCCCTCGAACAGGCGGCCCGCAGCGAACACGAACGCAGCCTGGAACGCGACCTGCGCCTCAGCGCCATCTTCGCCGTTCCGCTGCTGCTGCTCGCCATGCTGCCCATGCTGTGGATGCCGCTGCACATGGCCCTGACCGGCACCCTGGGCGAGGGCGGCCTGAACCTCCTGATGCTGCTGCTGGCCGCGCCCGTGCAGTTCGGTCCCGGCCGCCGCTTCCTCCGCCTGGGCTGGTCGGCGCTGCGGCACGGCAGCCCGGACATGAACACCCTGGTCATGATCGGCACCGGCGCCGCGTTCCTGTACTCGCTGCTCGTCACGGTCGCGCCCGGCCTGTTCCCGGCCGGAACCGCGCACGTGTACTTCGAGGCGAGCGCCGTCGTGATCACGCTCATCCTGCTCGGCAAGGTCCTCGAGGCCCGCGCCAAGGGCCGCAGCAGCGCCGCCATGACCGCCCTGCTGCGCCTGCAACCCACCACCGCCCGCGTCACGCGGGACGGTCAGGAACTCGACGTGCCCACCGGCGAGGTCCGCACCGGCGACCTGATCCTGGTGAGGCCGGGCGAGCGCGTCCCGGTGGACGGCGAGGTGCAGGGCGGGGACTCCTGGGTGGACGAGGGCATGCTGACCGGCGAGAGCGTTCCCGTGCACAAGACGCCGGGCGCCGCCGTGACAGGCGGCACCGTGAACGGCACGGGCAGCTTCACCTTCCGCGCCACGCACGTCGGCGCCGACACCGCCCTGGCCCGCATCACCCGGCTGGTCGAGGACGCGCAGGCGAGCAAACCGCCCATCCAGGGCCTCGCGGACCGCGTGGTCGCGGTGTTCGTGCCGGCCGTGCTGGTCGTCGCGGCCCTGACCTTCCTGGCGTGGCTGCTGGGCGGCCCGCAGGGCCTCAGCCACGCGCTCGTGAACACCGTCGCCGTGCTGATCATCGCCTGCCCCTGCGCGATGGGCCTCGCCACGCCCACCAGCGTCATGGTCGGCACCGGCCGCGCCGCGAGCCTGGGCGTGCTGTTCAAGAGCGGCGCGGCCCTCGAGGCCCTGCACCGCGCGGACGTGATCGCCCTCGACAAGACCGGCACCCTGACCCTGGGCCGCCCGGAACTCACCGACCTGATCCTGACCGGCGCGCAGGACCGCGCCGCCGCCCTGACCCTGATCGCCGCGGCCGAACGCGGCAGCGAACACCCGGTCGCCCGGGCCATCGTCACCGCCGCCCGCGCCGAGGGCCTGGACCTGCCGGACGCCAGTGCCTTCCGCGCCCTGCCCGGCGAGGGCATCGAGGCGACCGTGAACGGCCGGGCCGTGCAGATCGGCTCCGACCGGCTCATGACGCGCCTGGGTCTGGACGTCACGCCCCTCGCGAAGCAGGCGGACGCGCTCGCCGACCTGGGCCGCACGCCCCTGTACGCCGCCGTGGACGGCCAGCTCATCGCGGCGCTCGCCGTGGCCGACCCCATCAAGCCCGGCAGCCGCGAGGCGGTCAGGGCGCTGCAGGCCGCGGGCCGCCGGGTCGTCATGATCACCGGCGACCACGCCCGCACCGCGCAGGCCGTCGCGCGGCAGCTGGGCATCACCGACGTCCGCGCCGAGGTTCACCCCGCCCAGAAGAGCGCCGCCGTCAGGGCACTCCAGGCCGGAGGTCAGCAGGTCGCCTTCGTCGGGGACGGCATCAACGACGCCCCGGCCCTGGCGCAGGCGGACGTGGGCGTCGCCATCGGCACCGGCACCGACGTCGCCGCCGAGACCGCCGGCGTGATCCTGATGTCCGGCGACCTGCGCGGCGTCCCGAACGCCGTCGCCCTGAGCCGCGCCACCCTGAACAACATCCGCGGGAACCTGTTCTGGGCCTTCGCGTACAACGTGCTGCTCATCCCGGTCGCGGCCGGCGTGCTGGAACCCACCCTGGGCCTGCGCCTGAACCCGGTGCTGGCAGCGGCCGCCATGGGCCTGTCCAGCGTGTTCGTGCTGAGCAACGCGCTGCGGCTGCGCGGGTTCCGCCCGCCCGTCCCGGCGCCGGCCCAGGCCGCGCCCCGACCCCCAGCGTCACCTGAAGGCCGTCCACACCCGCCGCGCCAACCGCAGGCCTAGAACGGAGCGCATGAAGAGCGTCAATCCGGCCACCGGCGAGACCATCGCCACCTACCCAGACCACACGCCCGAACAGGTGCAGGCGGCCCTGCACGCCGCGCACGCCGCCTTCCTCACCTACCGCCGCACGACCTTCGCGCAGCGCAGCGGCTGGATGAACGCCGCGGCGGACGTGCTCGAACGGCGCGTCGAGGAACTCGCGCGGCTCGCCACGCGCGAGATGGGCAAGACCCTGGAGGCCGCCAGGCAGGAGGTCCGCAAGTGCGCCTCGGCCTGCCGGTACTACGCCGCGCACGCCGGGGACTTCCTGGCCCCGGAACCCGCGCAGACCGACGCGGACGACGCCTACGTGACCTACCAGCCGCTCGGCGTGGTGCTGGCCGTGATGCCGTGGAACTTCCCGTACTGGCAGGCTTTCCGCTTCATCGCGCCGACCCTGATGGCCGGGAACACCGGGCTGCTCAAGCACGCCAGCAACGTGCCGGGCTGCGCCCTCGCCATCGAGGACGTGCTGCGCGAGGCGGGCTTCCCGGCCGGCGTGTTCACGACCCTGCTGATCGGCAGCCAAGAGGTGGAGGCCGTGCTGAAGGACGACCGCGTCCGGGCCGTGAGCCTCACCGGATCCGAGGGCGCCGGGCGGGCCGTGTCCGCCACGGCGGGCGCGCAGCTGAAACCGGCCGTGATGGAACTCGGCGGGTCCGACCCGTTCATCGTCCTGCCCGGCGCGGACCTGGAACTCGCCGCGAAGACCGCCGTCACCGCCCGCACCATCAACAACGGGCAGAGCTGCATCGCCGCCAAGCGCTTCATCGTGCACGCCGACGTGTACGACGCCTTCACGCAGGCGTTCGTGGCGGGCCTGAACGCCCTGAAGGTCGGTGACCCGGAAGCGGACGACACCGACGTCGGCCCCCTGGCCACCCCGCAGATCCGCGACGACCTGCACGCGCAGGTGCAGGACGCCGTGAACAAGGGCGCGCGGGTCCTGACCGGCGGGAAACGGCCCGGCGGTCCCGGCAACTACTACCCCGTCACCGCGCTCGACCAGCTGACCCCCGAGATGGACGTCTGGACGCAGGAGACCTTCGGGCCCGCCGCGCTGATCTTCCGGGTCGGCAGCCTCGACGAGGCCATCGAACTGGCCAACGCCACCAGCTTCGGCCTGGGCAGCAGCGCCTGGACGGCCGACCCGGCCGCGCAGCGCCGACTGACCGAGGAACTCGAGGCCGGGTCGGTGTTCATCAACGCGATGGTGGCGAGCGACCCGCGCCTGCCGTTCGGTGGCGTGAAGAACAGCGGCTTCGGGCGGGAACTCGGCCGGCACGGCATCCTGCAGTTCGTGAACGTGAAATCGGTGTCCATCGGCGCGCCCGCCGGCGCCCACCAGACCCGCACCGAGTAAGACGGACTGCCGTTTGTTTCGCCGACAATCCGGAACTTCACCGGATTGCCGGCTCCACGTCCGGAACCCGTTTTTCTCCTGCTCTGCGGGGCAGCTCTCCGAGTCGCATCCGCTCGGATTGAACGGCTTACAGAGCCGTTCAATCGGCGTCCGTATGAGGGCAGGGACGGTGTCCGCCGGCCCCGGCGCGGTCTTCATGTCGGGGGCGGAAACCCCGGCCCGGTGAGGATCTTCACGCCCGCCCCCTCCCTCTGAAAGAAGGGGGTAAGGACCGCCCGGTCACCATGAGCCTCATGAGGAGCCGGGCCGAATCCATTCAGGGCGCATTGAGTCTGCTGGCCGTGCTGGGCAGCAGCGCCCTGAACTACGCCTTCACCCTGCTGCTCGGCCGGTGGCTGGACCTGCCGGGCTACGCGGCCTTCGCGGCCTTCACCTCACTGTTCATGCTGACCGCCGCGCTGCCCATCGCCTTCCAGCAGGCCACGGCGCGCCGCGCGGACGGCGCGAACACCCGCGCCGCCCTGCGCGCCGGCACCCTGAGCGGCGGACTGCTGCTGCTGCTCGCCCCGCTGATCGGCCCACGGACCGGCGTCCCGGTCGCGTGGGTGGCCGCCTTCGCGCTCACCGTGCCGGCCCTGGTGCTGCTGGGCGCGTGGCGCGGCGCGGCGCAGCGCGAGGGCCGGGCCGCCGCGTTCGGCTGGAGTCTGCTGGTCGAGCACGGCGCGAAGGTCGCGCTGACCCTGCCGCTGCTCTCCGCGCTGCCCGGCCCGGCCGCCCCGGTGACCGCCACCCTCGCCGGACTGCTGCTGGCCCTGCCGGTGGTGCGGCCCCGCCCGGCCGGGCGGCCTGTCACCCCGGACCGCCCCGCGTCCGAGGGGAAGGTGGCCCTGACGGTCGTCGCGGCCGCCCAGAGCGCGCTGCTGTACGGAGACGTGCTGCTGGCCGGCGCGCTGCTCCCGCCGGACGCGGCCGGCACCTACGCCGCCGCCGCCACCCTGGCGCGCGTGGTGTTCTTCGCCGGGTGGGCCGTGCAGGTCGCGGCGTTCCCGGCCGTCGCGCGGCGCGCCGCTGCCGGGGAGCCGCACACGCCGCTGCTGGGCGGCGCGCTGCTGGCCACGCTGCTCGTCGCGGGCCTCCCGGCGCTGCTGCTGGCCCTCGCGCCCGACTGGAGCGCCCGGCTCGCCTTCGGTGGCGGCGTGGACGCCGCGCCGCTGCTGCCACTCACGGCCGCGGGCGCCCTGCTGCTCGCGCTGGCCGCCACCGCCCTGAACCACGCGCTCGCGGCGGGCGGCGCCGGCGCGCTGTGGCGCGTGGCCGGCGCGTACCTGACGGCGACGGCCGTCACCGCCGCCTGCGCCGCGCTGCTCGTTCCGGACGCCCGGACCCTGGCCCTGGCCGCCCTGGCCGGGAAACTCACCCTGATCCTGACCGCCGCTCCCGCCCTGCTCTCCCGGAGGTTCCCTCATGTCCTACCCCGCCTTTGAACAGTGGCGTGCCCGGCCCCTGGACCGCGTCACGCTCAGCATCGTCATTCCCGCCTACAACGAATCCGAACGGATCCTGCCGACCCTGGCGGCCTTCGCCGTGGCCGTCAGCGCGGCCGGTGAACCCTGGGAGCTGATCGTCAGCGACGACGGCAGCCGCGACGGCACCGCCGACCTCGTCGAGAGTCTCGGCTGGGCGAACCTGCGGGTTATCCGGCACGCGAACACCGGCAAGGGCGGCGCGGTCCGCCGCGGCGTGCGCGCCTCGCGCGGGGAACTCGTGCTGTTCGCGGACGCCGACAACAGCACGCCCATCGAGGAGCTGCCGCGCCTGATCGCGGCCGTGCGGGCCGGCGCGCACATCGCCATCGGGTCACGCGCCGCCGAGGGCGCCGAGGAGACCGGCAAGAGCCCGGTGCGCCGCGCCGTGTCCGGCGCGCTGCGCCGCGTGACCCGCGCCGTGACCGGCGTGACCGCCGAGGACACCCAGTGCGGGTTCAAGCTGCTGCGCGGCGAGGTCGCCCACGACCTGTTCCGGCGCGGCACGCTCGACGGGTTCTCCTTCGACCTCGAACTGCTGTACCTCGCCGCGCGCGACGGCCTGCGCGTCACGGAAGTCCCGGTCCGCTGGGTGGACGCCCCGGACAGCAAGGTCGACCCGCTGCGCGACTCCGTGAAGTTCCTCAAGGACATGCTGGCCCTGCGCCGCCTGCACGCCCGCCCCGCACGCGCCCCCGGAGACCCCATGCACCTCGCCGTCGTGACCGCCTTCCCGCCCGGCCGCCGCAGCCTCAACGAGTACGGCCTGCACCTCTCCCGCGTGCTGTCCGAGAAGGAGGAGGTGCGCCGCGTCACCATCCTCGCCGACCGCGTCGCCCCGGAACTGGCCGCGCAGGACGCCCCGAACGTGCGGCGCATCTGGGAGTTCAACGATCCGCTCAGCGCCGCGCGCATCCTGCTGGCGCTGCGCCGCGCCCGCCCGGACGCCGTGATCTTCAACCTGCAGATGGCCAGCTTCGGGGACCGCCGCGTGCCCGCCGCGCTCGGCCTGCTGACGCCGCTGCTCGCGCGCCTGACCGGCACGCCCAGCGTCACGCTGCTGCACAACCTGTTCGAGACGGTGGACCTCGACCGCGCCGGGTTCGGCGGGAACCCCGTGAAGACGGCCGTCACGCGCACCTTCGGGCGGGTGTTCACGCGGGCGCTGCTCGGCTCGAACCTCGTGGCGACCACCATGCCCCGTTACGTGAAACTGCTGCGTGACCGGTACGGCGCCCGCAACGTGTTCCTCGCGCCGCACGGCACCTTCCAGGTGCCGCAGCCGCCCCGCCCCTTCCCGGACGTGCCCACGGTCATGACCTTCGGGAAGTTCGGCACGTACAAGCGCGTGGAGGTCCTGATCGAGGCGCACCGCCGCCTGCTGCTGCGCGACCCCCGCACCCGCCTGGTCATCGCCGGGAGCGACACGCCCAACGCGCCCGGGTACCTCGACGGCGTGCGCCGCGCCTGCGCGGACGTGCCGAACGTGACCTTCACCGGCTACGTCGCCGAGGAGGACGTGCCGGGCGTGTTCAGCGACTGCACGGTCGTCGCCTTCCCGTACAGTGCCACGACCGGCAGCAGCGGCGTGCTGCACCAGGCCGGCGAGTTCGGCCGCGCGGCCGTCATGCCCCGCATCGGGGACCTCGCGGACCTGATCGAGGAGGAAGGCTACCGCGCCGAGTTCTTCACGCCCGAGGACCCGGACAGCCTCGCGGACGCCCTGTGGCGCGTGCTGGGCGACCCCCGGCAGGCCGCCGCGCTCGGCGAGGCGAACTGGCGCGTTGCCGCCGGCCTTCCGCTCGCGGACGTGGCAGACTGGTACCTGCTTCACCTCGAGGAACTCACGGGCCGCGCGCCCACCCCCACCCCCGCCCAGGAGGCCCAGGCATGAACCGTCCCCCCGTGGACCTGAACATCGAGCAGCGCGGCACCGACGCCGCCCGCCTCATTCACCTCAGCGGCCGGCTGGACGCCCACCAGGTGCCGGCCTTCCTGGGCGCCGCCCAGCCGCTCGCGCCGCACACCACCCTGGACCTCGCGGGCGTGACCTTCATGGACTCCAGCGGCCTGGCCGCCCTGGTGAAACTGGTGCGCTCGGCGCGGGAACAGGCGGCCAGCGTGGAGATCGTGAACGTGCAGGACGCCGTGCGGCTCGCCATGGAAATCACCGGCCTGTACGGCCTGCTGCCCATCCGGACCGCCTGAGGCCCGCCGTGAGTGTGCCCGCCCTCACGGCCACCGGCGACCAGGACGACCCGCAGGCCGCGCTGTTCACGGAACTGCTCGAGCAGGTCGCGGACCTCAGCGACCAGCTGGTGTTCCTGCACCGCCTGATCCCGCAGGCCCTGGCCCTCGCCAGCGAGGAGCAGGCCGCCGCGCTGGTCCAGGAGGCCGCCACGCTGATCAACACGCCGCGCGCCGCCCTGAAACTCGGGGGCCGCTGGATCAGCGGCGCGCCCGGCTGGCTGCGCGACCGGCCCGCCCCCCGGCGGCCCACCGTGCTGCCCACCGGCGCCATGCACACCGGCGCGCCCTTCATGGACGCCTGGCGGCCCACGGCCGTGCTGCTGATCCCCTGCGTGGACGGCTGGGTGGCCATGTGGGGCAAACGGCAGTTCCAGGCCGGGGAGCGCAGCCTGATCGAGACGCTCTCCAAGCTGCTCGACGCGGCCCTCGAGGCGCAGCGCGCCCGCCGCGCGGCCGAACGGCACGCCCTGCAGCAGCGCGACCGGCAGCAGGCGCAGGCGGTGTGGCGGGCCGTGGCCCCCGAGACCCTGGTCAGCCCTCCCGGGTACCACCTGAACCTGCACAGCCAGCCGGCCAGCGACTTCGGCGGGGATTTCCAGTTCCAGGAACGCGACTGGCTGGTGGTGGGCGACGTGAGCGGCAAGGGCCTGCCGGCCGCGATCATCACCGCCATGTTCGCCACGTCCTTCACGGTCGCCGTGCGCAGCGCCGCCCTGAACGACGCGCTGATCGAGGCGCTGCACGACCACCTGGAACGCTCCGGGGCCTTCTGCACCCTGGCGGCCGTGCAGGTCCGCCCGGACGGCGCGCTGCGGGTGTTCAACGTGGGCCACCCGCCGGTGCTGGTGCGCCGCGCCGACGGCAGCCTGGAAGACATCCGCGCCAGCGCCCCGCCCATCGGGACGTTCCCGCTGCTGCACGTCGAATTCGAGCGGGTCTGGCTGCACCCGGGCGACGCGCTGCTGCTGTACAGCGACGGCCTGTTCGAGGCGGAGGACGCCAGCGGCGTTCCCTTCGGCCTGGAGCGCCTGAACGCCCTGGCGGCCGCCGCCGCGCCCGGCGCGTTCAACGGCGAGGCCCTGCGCGCCCTGCGCGACTACACCGTCACGGACGACCTGACCCTGCTGACCCTGCAGCGCGACCCGGCCGCGCCCGGCGTCCACTGCCGGCTGCCCGGCGACCTCGCCGCGCTGCCGCAGGTGGGCGAGGCGCTGCGCGCGGCGTTGCCCCCCGGCCACCCGGCGCTGATGCCGGCCGAACTGGCCGTCACGGAACTCGTCGTGAACGCCGTCCGGCACGGCGGGGCCAGCAGCGTGGACCTGCGCCTGCACGCCAGCGGCGACGACCTGCTGCTGACCCTCACCGACGACGGCGCGCCCTTCGACCCGACCCGCGCCGAGGAACGCGGCGGCGGGGAACTGCGCGAACACGGGTACGGGCTGCTGATCGTGCGCCGCTGCGCGCGGGAGTGGCATTATGCGAGGAAGGGAGCGCTCAACCGACAGACCCTGCGCCTGCGCGCCCCGGCGCCCACGCCGCCAGGCGGCCCCTGAGCGCCCCGCCGTCCCCTCCGCCCCTTCCAGAAAAAGGACCCCCTGCCTGTCATGTCACTGAGTCACAACGCCGACGGACCTCACCTGAACCTCGCCGGACGGCTGGACGCGCAGAACGCCGCCGACCTGCGCGCCGCGCTGGCCCGGCACGCCGCCGCCACCCCCGGTGACCTGAGCGTGGACCTGAGCGGCGTGCCGTTCATGGATTCCAGCGCCCTGGCGGCCCTGGTCGGTGCGCTCAAGGACCGCCGCCGCGAGGGCCGCACCCTGCGCCTGAGCGGCGCCAGTCCCGCCGTGCGGGAACTACTGTCCCTGACCATGCTCGACCGGGCCTTCGCGCTCCCGCCGGACGGAGCGTCCCGGTGACCTCGCACCTGCCGGCCAACGTCACGCTGTTCGGCCACGTGCCCTCCAAGCACGTCCTGATCGTCGAGGACGCGCCGGGCATGCGCCTGCTGATCCGGCACATCCTGCAGCAGGGCGGCCACAAGCCCATCGAGGTGGGCAGCGTCGAGGAGGCCCTCGAGGAACTCGACCTCGGCAGCGTGGACGTGATCATCACGGACCTGTTCCTGCCCGGCGACAGCGGGCTGGAGCTGCTGCGGGTCCTGCATGGCGTGCCGGACGCGCCGCCCGTGATCGTCCTGACCAGTTCCGGCGAGGACCGCCTGCGCGAGCGCGCCATGACCCTCGGCGCCCGCGGCTTCCTGAGCAAACCCTTCAGCCGCTACGAGCTGCTGGACGCCGTGTTCATGGCCGGACAGTCCTCCTGACCCGGGGGCCCGCCCGGTGACCCGCGCCCGCCCGGACGCCCCGCCCCGCCCCCGTACCGCCGGCCCGCCCGACCCGGCCCGCCCGCCGTCCCTGGCGATTCCCGGCGCGACCCTGAACGCCGCGGACGACGAACGCGCCGGCGGGCGGCTGCTGGCCTTCGCGCTGCTGATCGTGATCGTCCTGCACGGCGCGCAGCTGATCAGCGGGTCCTTCACGCGCACCTACGACGCGCTGATCCACGTGTACTTCGGCGCGCACTACGCCCGGTCGTTCTTCGACCCCTGGGAGAGCGGCTGGTACACCGGCTTCTCGCTGACCTCGTACCCGCCGCTCAGTCACTACCTGATCGCGCTGCTCAGCCTGGTCTTCGGCCTGATGGGCGCCTTCGCGCTCACGCAGCTGCTCGCGCTGGTCGGCCTGACGGTCGGCATGTACCGCTTCGGGAAGGTGTTCGTCACCGCGCGGGCCGCCGGGTACGGCGCGGTCCTGCTGACCCTCTCGAGCGCCATCGCCGAGACCGTGCACGTGTTCGGGCAGCTGCCGACCACCCTCAGCCTGGGCCTGCTGCTGAACGCCATTCCGTACGCCGCGCGCTACGTGCAGACCGGGCAGCGCCCGCTGCTGCTGCGCGCCGCGGCCTTCACGGCCGCCACGACCGCCGCGCACCACGTCACCACCCTGTTCGGCAGCGTGTTCTTCATCGCGCCGGTCCTGCTGGCCGTGGTGCTGCAGGGCGCGTCCCGCCCCCGCCCGGGCGAGGCGCAGGGCGGCGGCTGGCAGCACCTGCGCCGCCGGGTGTACCGCGCGCTGCCGCGCGTGTACCGTGGGGCGCTGTACGGCGCGCTGGCCGTCACGGCGCTCGTCACGGTCGTCCTGCCGTACTGGCTGTGGAGCCGCAGCGACCCGATCACGCAGGTGCCCATCCCGCACGGCAGCCGCGCGAACTTCCTGGTCCGCACCGACTTCGGGTTCATGTTCTGGCTGGTGCCGTGGGCGACGCTGCTGCCGCTGTACTGGGACGCCGCCCGCCGCGGCCTGGGCAGTCACCGGGGCCTGCCGCGCTGGCCGGTCCTGGCGAGCGTGCTGCTGCTCACGCTGCTCGGCACGGGCGGCACCACCCCCCTGCCGAAACTGCTGCTGCGCGGCGCGTTCGACATTCTCACCCTGGACCGCTTCACGTTCTGGGCCGTGATGCTCCTGACGCCGCTGGCCGGGCTGGTCGTGGAATCCTGGCGGCACGGCGCGTGGCGGGTGTTCGTGCAGGCCCGCCTGGGCCGCCGCGTGCACCACCTGCTGGGCCTGGGGCTGGTCACGGCCGCCGTGACGCTCTCGTGCCTGATCAGCGCCCTGACCTACTACCGCCGGTTCCAGCCGGCGTTCATCGACGTGGCGCCCATCGTCCGCTTCCTGGAAAGCGGCGGCCGGGACCGCTACCGTTACCTGGTGCTGGGCTTCGGGGATCAGATGGCGTGGCTCAGCGCGAACACCCGCGCGACCACCCCCGACGGGAACTACCACTCGGCCCGCCGCCTCCCGGAACTGACGGCCACGCCCGTCGAGCGGCTGGAGGGCGCCAAATACACGGGCGTGCCGGGCCTGGGCAGCCTCACGCAGTTCCTGACGACGCCCGCGCGGTACAACCTGCGCTTCGTGCTGTCCAACGACGCCTTCTACGACCCGGCGCTGCACGCCCTGGGCTGGTCGCGCCTGGGCACCCTGCCGGGCGGCATCGTCGTGTGGGAGCAGCCGGGCATCCCGGCGCTGCAGCCGAGATTGCCACGCCGGGAACTGCCGGTCTGGCAGCGGCTGATGTGGGCGCTGCTGCCCAGCGCCGCCGCGGCCGCCGCGCTGCTGAGCCTGCTGGTCCCGCTGGGCGCCGCCCCGGGCGCGCCGCGCCGGTCCCGCTGGCCGTGGGTGCGCCTGCTCGCCGAGGACAGCCGGGAGCCGCCCCCCAGCGCCGGCCACTGGTGGGACAGCTGGGTGCGGCGCCTGCCCTTCCGTCCCTGGCGTACCGCGCGCCTGCGCGCCCCCCGCCTGAGCCCCGCGCGGCGGCTGGTCAACAGCGCGCTGCTGCTCGCGGCGCTGCTGGGCGGCGCGGCGCTGCTGGGCGCGCACCTGCGCCCCGCCCCCACCCCGGAACGGACCCTGCTGGCCTACTGGGACGCCATCGACTTCAAACGCTTCGGGGACGCCTACCGCCTGATCGACCCGCAGGACGGCCTGACCGAGGAACGCTGGCGGCTGGACCTGTCGGTCGTGGGCGGCCTGCGCAGCGGGTACGCGAAACTCGACCGCCTGAAGGTCGGGCCGGTCACGTACAGCGCCCCGCCGGGCGCCCGCACGCGCGTCGGGACGCTCGCCACTGCCCAGCTGACCCTGACCTGGTTCACCGCGTTCGGCAACATCCGGGAGACCCTCTGGCAGGAACTCCGCCTCACGGAGGCCGGCTGGCGCCTGAGCGCCCAGCCGCAACTCACGGTCCGCCCGCCCCGGCGGTTCCGGCCGCTGCCCACCCTGACGCGCGCCGCGCCGGTCGGGGACACCCCGGTCCCGCTGCGGGTCCTGAACGCGCGGCTGGTGGCGTTCCGGTCCACGCCCGGCGCGGCCGAGCAGGTGGCGGTCGTCGGGGAGGCCGTGAACGCCGGGCGTGAACCCGCCGCCGTCGATGTCACCGCCACCGTGCTGGACGCCGGCGGCACCGAACTCGCCCGCAACACCGCCGGCACCCACGCGCTGCACTGGCTGCTGCCGGGGGAACGCACGCCGTTCCGCGTGACCTTCGGCGGTCCCGGCATGACCGTCCGCGCGGCGCAGGTGGGGTCCTTCGCGGTCCGCGCGCAGGGCTGGGTCACGGCGCGCGGCCTGGACCGCAGCCTGAACGTCTGGTCGCAGGGCGACGCCGTCCGCGTCGAGAACGCCGGGGCGGGCGAGGCGACCATCACGAACGTCCTGCGCGCCCTGACCGACCCCGGCGGCGTGGCGTGGGTCACGCAGACGTTCCTGCTGGAGGCCGTGCCGCCCGACCAGTCCCGCACGGCCCTGCTGGGCCGCTCCCTGCCCGCCGGGTACCGCGTGCTGCTGCCCGCCACACGCCGCGCCGCGCCGCCTGTCTCCGGCTCGGTCGTGTACGCCGACGCCTTCCGCCGGGAGGAGCCGTGACCGGCCGCGCCGCCCGCTGGTGGCTGGCGGGCCTGCTGCTCACCGCCTGCCGACCCGTTCCCGACCGACCGGGCCCCGACCGATCCGTCCTGGCCGCGCCGGCCGTCACCCTGGAGGCGTCCGGGGAGACGCTGCGGGTCCGGGCGGCGGGACCGGCCGGGGCCCGCTGGCGGGTCGTGTGCGACACCTTCGCCGGTCCGCTCGTCTGGGACGGTCCGCTGCCCGGACCCCCGCTGCCCGCCCCTCCACTGCCGGCCGCCGGCCGCTGCGAGGCGACCGTGACGGCCCCCGGCGGCCCGGTCCTGGCCCGCGCGCGGCTGGACCTGCCCGCCGCCCGCCCTCCTGCCGCTGCCAGCGCCGTTCCCCTCATCGCTGCCATCCCTGCCGCTGACAGTCCCGCCCCCCTCGCCGCCACCGGCGTGCTGAGCGTCACGCCGGCCACGGTGCGCCTGGGCCTGCGCGAACCCTGGACGGTCCGGGCCACGCTGCGCCGCCCGGACGGCACCCCCGTCCCGGACGGCACGCCGGTCGAGCTGAGCGCAGCGGCCGGCGCGGAGCGCCTGAGCGCGGCGCGTGTCACGGTGAACGGGGAGGCGTCCTGGCAGCTCACGCCGGAAGTGGCCGGCACGTACCGCCTGCTGGCGCGCGCCGGATCCTGGCGCGGCGAGGCGCGCGCGCAGGCCCGCCCGGCCCTGCTGGGCCGCCGCCCGCAGGCCCTCTGGACCGGCCGCGAGGTGCAGGTCGCGCTGCGCTGGTCGACCGGCGCCTTCCCGGACGACGGCACGCCCGTCACGCTGGAGGCCCTGAACCGCAGCGGCCGGGTCGTGTGGACCGCGCAGGCGACGACCGCGCAGGGCGTGGCCCGCGCCCGCGTCCCCACCCTGCCCGGCGCGGTCACCCTGCGCCTGCGCGTGGCCGGCACCGAGGAGCGGCTCCCGTGGCCGTGACCCGCCTGACCACCCTGAAACGCGCGGCCTTCGTGGCGCTGCTGCTCGGCACGCTGCTGGGCGGCCTGCTGGCCCTGATCGGCGCGTCGCGCGGCCTGGAACGGGCCAGCCGCGCCTCCACCCAGGCGAGCGCCCTGAACCTCGCGCGGCGCCCGGAAGCCCTGCCGCCGCTGCGCTGGCTGCCCACGCCGCCCGGCGTGCCCCGCCCGGACGGCGTGACCCTGGAGGACCTGCGGCAGGCGTACCTGCTGGGCCACTCGGAACTCACGTACGCCGGCCGTTCCGGCGACCCCAGCGGCCTGAGCGGCCGCTTCGCCGGCCCCGCCCTTCGCGCCGCGCTCGCCGTGAGCAGCCAGGAACGCCACCCGCTGCTGCTCGACTGGGCGCACCGCGCCCGGCTGCTCGGCCCGGACCCGCAGGGCGGATGGCGACTGCTGGACCGCTACTGGACGGCCCGCGCGTTCCCCGGCGACGGCCACTGGACCGACACCCGCGTCACGCAGCGCGAGGTGCAGGTCACGCTGCGCGCCGCCGACGGCATCTGGCGCGTCACGGACGTGCACCTGCGGCGCGAGACCCGGCCGTCCCCGCCGCCGCCCGGCAGGCTGGCCGTGCGGACCTGGCGGGCCGTGATCCTCCCCGGCGACTGGCCCGACTGGACGGCCGGCCGCTGGCAGCGCACCCTGGCCCTCGCCGCGCGTCACGACCTGCGCCCCCTGCTGCTGCCCCTGCCCGCCCAGCCCACCCGCGAGCAGCTCGGCGCCCTGCCCCCGGCGCTGGACCGCCTGCGCCGCGCGGGCCGGTCCGGCGTGGTGGCCTTCAGCGCGCCCCTGACCCTGGAGAGCGTACCGGTCCGCGCCGCCGTGGCCGCCCGGGCGGCGGGGGCGGCCGCGCTGCTGACCGGCCCGGTCCGCGCGGGCGACCCGGGCAGCCGCGCCGCGCTGCTGGCCCTGCGCCTGACCCGCCCGGACCTGCCGCTGCTCGCCCCGACGGGCGGGCCCGGCGCGGCCCTGGCCGACCTGCCGGCCCTGGACGCCCTGCTCTCGGCGCAGCTGCGGGCCGCGGCCTCCCCGGGGCCCGCCGCGCCCCGGACGCTGCTCAGCCTGCCGGCGGCCGGGCGCCTGCCGCTGCCAGGACGCGCCCGGCAGCGCGGGGCGGCGCTGGCCCTCATGGCGTGGCAGGGCGGGTGGCTGGTCCCGCTCGACGCACTGCTCACGCCCGACGGGCAGCCCACCCCCGCCGGAGAGACGCTGCTGGGCCCGGCCCGCTGAGCGCTGGTGCGGGTCAGGGCCGGGAGCGGCCCGCCGGCCACCGTTCCGTGAGCCACCGTTCCAGGCGCCGCAGCCAGGGCCGCAGCAGCGCCGCGCCCAGCAGCGCGACCGGCAGCGTCCACAGGTCCGCCGCCCAGCCCAGCAGCCACGCGCCGAGCCCGGGCGGCGGGCGGGCCGGGTCCGTCCAGCGGGCCAGCGGCGTGAACGACCCGTCGGGCGTGAGCAGGGACGGCTGATCACCCGCCCCCACCCCGAGCAGCCCGGCCTCCAGCGGGCCGGGCCGGGCCAGGAAGGCCCGCAGCTGCCAGCCGCGCCGCGCCTCTCCCAGGCGCCCCAGCGGCCAGCGGCGTTCCCGGAAGACGGGCGCCTGCGGGCCCCCGGCCACGAAATCCACCCGGTCGGTCAGCGCCGCGCCCGGCGAGCCGCGAGCAACGCGCAGGCCCACCGGCAGCAGCGGGAAGCGCGCCCGGACCGTCTGCCGCCACACCTCCAGACGGTCCGGGTCCGGCCGCCGGGTGGGGGAGAGGATCACGCCCGAGAGCCGCCGGCCGACGGACGCGGGATTCCCCTCCGGTTCCGGGCCGAGCGCGGCGTGCAGGTCCCGCAGGCCCGCCACGTCCAGCGCGCCGACCTGCAGTTCGAGCAGGACCGCCACCTGCCGCGGGGCGGCCGCCGTGAGCACCGCGTCCAGCGCCCGGCCGGTCTGCGCGGCGCGGCCGGCGTTCAGTGGCCCGCCCGCCCCGGCCCTGAGCGGCAGGATCAGGGCGTTCAGGTGCAGGTCCGTCACGGCCGTCACGTCGCGCCGCAGCGTGTCGGCCGGGCGTGACGGCCAGTCCGGGACGGCCCGGACAGCGCGGTGGTCGGCCGGCCGGACGGGCGGCGGCGCGGGCGGCAGGGGAACGTCGCGCGTGACCCGCCAGTGGTGCACCCGCCAGTTGCCGTCCCCGAGTTCCATGACCACGTCCAGGTCCCGCCGGGCCACGCGCGGCGGTCCGTCCGGCGCGCCTTGCGCGGCGTACGTGAAGCGGTCCGTGAACGTGACGGTCGCGCCGTCCGGCGCGTAGAACCGCAGGACGGGCGCGTGCGCCCAGCTGACGGTTCCCGCGCCGCTGCGCGCCACGTCCTGCGCGTCGAGCAGCGCCGCCCCCTGGAACAGGTCCCGCAGGCCGCCGGACTGGCCGCTCCCGGCCGCGAAGGCCACCTCCCGTTCGCCGCGCAGGTAGGCGTCCGTGACGGCCTCGCGCTCGGCGGGCGTCAGGACACGCGGCCCCGGTTCACGCGCCGGCGCCTGCCACGCCAGCAGCCGCGCGCCGTCCCCGAGCGGCCCGGCGCCCGTCGCGGCGTCCAGCGCCCCGACAGCCGGGCCGTTCCCCGGCGCGCAGCTCCCCAGGACGGCGCCCAGGCCCAGGGCGCCGGTGCACAGCAGGGCGTGGACGACCCGCGCGGCCGGCGGCGCGGGAGACGGACGGAGCGGCATACCCCCGCATTCAAGCACGCCACCCGCAGCCAGACGCTACGCTGGGCGCGTGCCGGACCCCACGGAACGCCCCGCCACGCCGCGCCTGCTGCTGCTGGCGCTGCTGCTGACCGGCGCGTACCACGGCACCCTGGTCCTGACCCGCGCGTACCGGGGCGCGGACGGCGCCGGTTCCCTGCAGTTCCTGGCGAGCGCGTACGCCCGCCATCCCTTCGATCCCTGGGACGACCGCTGGTACGGGGGCGTGCCCCTGACCGGCGAGCCGCCGCTGGCCGCGCAGCTGATCGCCCTGCTCTCACCGCTGGGGGCCGAGGGCGCGTACGGCGCGGCGCAGTTTCTGGGCGTGGCGCTGCTGGCCTGGGGCGTGTACCGCGCGGCGCTGGCCTGCGCGTCCGAGCGGGTGGCGGGCGTGGCGACGCTGCTCGTCACGCTGGGCAGCGCCCTGACCCTGCAGTTGAACGTGTTCGGGCATCTGGGAACGGTGTTCGCGGCGGCCCTGGCCCTGCACGCTGCGCCGCTGCTGTGGGCGTGGGTGCGCGGCGGGCCCCGCGCGGGCCGCCGGGCGCTGGCCCCGCTGCTCGCGGCGGGCGCCGCCGATCCTGTGACGGCGCTGCTGCTGGGCGCGGCGGCGCTGCTGGCCGCCCCGCCCGGAAGGGCCGGCCGCCGCCGCGCGGGCCTCGTCACGCTGCTCGTGCAGGCGGGACTGTCCGGCTGGGCCGGGTGGCTGTGGACGCCGTGGGTGTCCCCGCCGTCACTGCCGCCGCTGGGCGTGGGCCGTAGCGTCTGGCTGTGCCTGCTGCTGCCCCTCTGGAGCGTCGGGTGGGTCCTGCCGGCCCTGCCCGGCGTGTGCCGGCGTGGTCCGCGCGGCTGGGGCGTGCCGGAGCGGCTGGCGCTGCTGGGCGCGGCGCTCCTGCCTGCCGGGACGCTGCTGTTCCTGCCGGTCGCGCCGGGGGGCGGGCCGGCGCGGCTGCCCGCCCCGGAGACGCTGGCGTTCTGCGCGGCGCTGCTGCTGCTGCCACTGGCCGCCCAGGTCGCGCTGCGCGCCTGGGACGCGGCGCGCGTCCCGACCGGCCCGGGGTCGCTGCCACTGGTCGCGGCGGCCGCCTTCACGCTGCTGGTCACGGTGGGCCTGAACGCCCTGCCGCGCACCCGACCGCTGGAAGGCCCGGCCCTGAACCTCGCGCCGCTGCTGAACTTCATCGAGAAGGACGAGCACTGGCGCTACCGGTTCCTGACCGTCGGGTTCGGGCGGCAGCTGGGCCTGCTGGGCGCCCAGACGCGGGCCGCCACCCCGGCGGGCCTGTGGCACCTGCCGCCGGACCTGCCGCAGCCGCTGGCGGCCGCGGGTGCGTTCGCGGCGCTGCCGGAACGGGCGGCCCTGCCGGGTTTCGGGCCGCTGCCGGCGCTGCTGACGCACCCGGAGCGGGCGTACCTGAAGTTCGTGTACGCCGCCAGTCCGGTGCTGGACCCGCTGCTGTTCCTGCACGGCTGGCACGCCATCGGAACGCTGGAGAACGGCGTGGTCGTCTGGGAGCGCGAGGACGTGCCGCCCCTCCCGGCCCGCCTGCCGCGCAGCGTCCTGCCGCGCTGGGCGGCGCTCCTGTGGGGGGCGGGACCGCTGGCCTGCCTGCTGGCGGCGCTGCTGGTCGTGGGCCGGGCTGCGCCGCGCGAACGGGCCGCCACGTCCCCCGGGCCGGCCGGTGCACCCGGCCTGGCGACGGCGCGGGGCGCGGCGCTGGGACCGGCGCGGGCCACGCTGGGCGTCACGCTGTTGCTGCTGGCGGTCGGTGCGGCGCTGCGCGGCTCGCCGGGCTGGGCGCTCGAGCGTGACTGGGCGGCCCGCGCCGCGCGCCCCGTGCTGGGCGGGGGGCTGCGCGGCGAGTACGCGCGCCTGGAACGCCTGGGCGTGCGCCTGAACCGGCGTGGCCGGGAGGCGCGGGCGCAGGTGACGCTGGACTGGTGGACGCCGCTCGGAACGCGGCGCACGCGGACCACGCAGGCGCTGCGCTTCACGGGGGGCCGCTGGGTGGTCGGGCCGCCGGGCGGGGGGTCCCTGACGCTGCAGCGGGCCGTGCCGTCCCCGCAGGCGGCGGTCGCGTACGACCGGGCGCCGCGCCGCATCACCACGAACGCCACGGCGCCCGCCGACGTGCTCGACCGTCCGGTGGTGCAGGTCCTGTCGGCGCGGACGGTGCAGGTGGACGGCCGGGTCGTGGCGGTCGGGTCGCTGCTGAACGCGGACGCCCGCCCGGCGGACCTGACGCTCAGCGTGTCGCTCCGCACGCCGGACGGGCAGGTGGTCGTCACGGAGAACGCGGGACTGAGCGTCCTGCACAAGCTCCGTCCGGGCGAGCGGACGCCGTGGCTGGTGCCCCTGCCGCCCCTGCCGCCCGGCACGGACGTGGACCCGTTGACGCTGGAGGTCACGGCGCGCGCCGTGGTCACCGGCCGGAACCTGGCGCGGCCCCTCGCGGCCCGCAGCCGCGTGCAGGGCGGCGCCGTGACGGTCGAGGCCCGCAACGTCTCCACGCAGACGCTGGCCGTGCCGCAGGCGTTGCTGGCGGTGTCCGACGCGCGGGGCGTGGCGTGGGTGCGGGCGGTGGTCGGTCCGCCGCTGCCGCCCGGAGCGGTCTGGACCTTCCGGTTGCCGGTGACGCCGCCGGCGGGTGCGCGGGCGCACCCTGCGCCACTGGCCGGTCCGGCGGCCCCGGCCCGCGCGCCGGGATCGTTTCCGCTGCCGGCGGCGCTGCTGCCCGGCGGGTCGTACACCCTGACGTTCCAGGCCCTGCCGGAAGGGCAGGCGCCCGCCTCCGGGGACCGTGGGGACGGGGCCGCCGGGGGGGAGCCGTGAGGCGCGGCTCCGTGCGGTGCTCCGTGCGGTGGGCCGCGCTGCCGCGCCTGTTCCTGCTGGGACCGCTGGCGCTGCTTGCCTGCGCGCCGGCCGGGCAGTCCGGGGCTTTCCCGCGCCCGTCCCTGAACGTGACGGTCACGCCGGACGACCTGCGGTTCACGCTGTCGGGCCGGGACCTGCCGGCCGGGAGGCCGGTGACGGCCACACTGTTCGGGCCGGCAGGGCCGGGCGTCACCCGGGCGCGTACCGGGGCCGGGCAGGTCACGCTGCGCGTGCCGTTCGTGCGGGCCGGCGTGACGCCCTACGAGGTGCGGGTCGGGCCGCACCTGTTCACGGGTGAGGTGCGCCGCGCGCCGGGCGTCCCGGTCTCCCCGCTGACGCTCAAGGTGGGGGGGCGGGCGGTGCGGGTCACGCGGCCACGCCCGCCGGCGCTGGTGCTGCATCCCACGGACCGGCACGGGAACGTGACGGCGTGGCCGGTGCGGGTGCGGGTGGAACGTCCGGACGGCGTGGTCTGGAACCGGGTGGTGCCGGTGAGTCACCTGGGCGCCTGGACGTTCCTGCCGCCGGGGCGCGTGACGGGCCTGATGACCGTGACGGCCGTGACCGGCGGCGCGGCGGGGGAGTCCGGTGAGGTGGACCTGCTGCCGGGGCCGCTGGAGCGGTTCACGGCGCTCCGGGCGGCGGGGGGCGTGCGGCTGTCGGCCCTGCGTGACGCGCTGGGGAACCGCGTGGTGGATCAGGAGGCGGCGCAGCTGACCGGGCAGGAGGACGGGTGGAACGTGCAGGTGCCGGTGACTGTGGTCTCGGGTGGGGCCGCGCCGCCCTGGCCGCTGCGGTCGGCGCGGCTGGAGGCGGAGCAGGTGGGCGCTCCCAGGCGCTGAGCTGTCCCCCCACTTATATAAATATGTGTATATGATAGGCGGGAAAGGAAAGCAGGACGGAACAGGGTGGTGTGGCGACGCCCAGGCGGCAGACACCACCCCCAGTCCCCCCGGAATCCCTGCCGTTCAGCCGGCGTGATCGGGCAGCGTGAACGAGAAAACCGCTCCCTCTCCACGTCTTCCCGTGGCCTGCACACTGCCCCCCTGACGGGTGATGACCCGCCGCACCAGCGCGAGCCCGGTTCCCGTGCCCTCGAACTCGTTCTGGTGGTGAAGCCGCTGGAACAGGCGGAACAGCTTATGCCCGTACTCGGGATCGAAACCGGCGCCGTTGTCCTGCACGTCCACCCGCCAGGTGCGGGCGTGCGGGTCGTGCGACGCGCTGACATGCACGCGGGGCGAGGGCTGGTCGCGCGTGTACTTCAGGGCGTTCCCGCACAGGATCGTCAGGACCGTCCGGAGGGCCTGCGCGTCACCCTGCACGGTGGGCAGGGGACCGGCGGTCCAGTGGACGCCGGGCGCGGTGGGCTGCAGGTCACGCTGCACCTGGGCGTGCAGGTCGTTCAGGTCGACCGGCTGCAGCCGCAGCGAGGTCCGCCCGGCCCGGCTGAACTGCATGACCCCGTCGATCATGCCCGACAGGTTCAGGGCGCTGGTCTCGATGATGCCCAGGTAACGGTCGCGTTTACCGGCCTCGTGGGTCTGCCGCGCCAGCCGCGCGAAACTCAGCAGGTGCCGCACGGGGGTCAGCAGGTCGTGGGACATGGCGTAGGTGATGTTCTCGAGTTCCTCGTTCGTCTGGATCAGCAGCTGTTTTTCCTGGCGCAGCGCCTCGGTCTGCCGCTGCACCTCGTCGGCGAGGGTCGCGTTCATCCGCTCGAGGGCCTGCTGCGCCTGCACCCGGTCGGTCACGTCGCGGGACACGACGAGCAGGTCGAACGGGCCGGCGTGGTCCGGCGCGGCCGGGTCGGGCAGCGGCGCCAGGATCACGTCCCACCAGCGGGGCTCGCCGAGCATGGTGGGGCAGTACCCGCTGAACTGCGCGGGCGTTCCGGCGGTGGCCAGCGCAAAGGCGTCCAGCATGGCCTCGCGCGCCTCGCCCTCCCAGAATGACAGCCAGTCGGCACCCTGGCAGGCCCGGAAATCCTCGACCTGCATGGCCTGCTGCCCGCGGAGATTCATGGACTGCAGCCGGCCGCTGTGATCCACGACCTTGATGCAGTCCCCGCTGAGATCATGCACGCCGGTCAGGTAACGTTCCTTCCAGGACGGATCGGTCACGGGCACGTCGCCACTCAGCAGCGCCCGGTCGGTGCGGCCGTCTGGTCCCTCCACACGTGACATGCCGGGCATGATACCGCGCGGCACCCCGCCCGTCGCCCTGCCCGCCCGGCACACCCTGACAGGGGAGAGGCCAGGCGGCCCATCCGCTGACCCGGCCGGGGGGTCAGCTGCCGTTGACCCGGCCGGGGGGGGTCAGCTGCCGTCTGGCGCCTCACGCACCGTGTTGCGCCCGGCGGCCTTCGCGGCGTACAGCGCCTGATCGGCTGCCTGCAACGTCCGCGTCGGATCTCGCCCCGGAGCGAGCCGGGCCAGGCCGAAACTCGCCGTGACCCGCAGGTCCGGGTGAATGTCACTCCAGTCGTGGGCGGCCAGCGTGCGGCACAGCCGGTCGCAGATGCGCCGCGCCACGTCGAAGGGCGTGCCGGACAGCAGCAGCAGGAATTCCTCCCCGCCGAAACGCGCCAGGCAGTCATGCTCGCGGATCTCGCGGGTGAGGACCTGCACGGCCCGCACGAGCACCGCGTCCCCGACCACGTGCCCGTACCGGTCATTGACGGCCTTGAAGTGATCGAGGTCCAGCAGCGCCGCCGCCGCCGGATGGCCGGACGCCGCCCGCTGCAGCAGGTTCTCCAGGTGGGCCATGGCCGCCGCGCGGTTCGGCGCGCCGGTCAGCGGGTCACGCAGCGCCGCCTCCGCGAACGCCTCGGCCCGCACCTCGGCCTCACTGACCTGCCGTTCGATCTGCCGCAGCAGCGCGCCCTGCTGGAAGTACTCCCGGTACAGTTCCTCCAGCCGGCGGGTCAGGTCCCGCTGCACCTCGAACGCCTGCCGGAAGTGATTCTGCCGTCCCAGCGCGTCCGCCTGCACCTGCCGCGCCTGGGCGGCCAGCAGTTCCCGGCCGGCCCGCTCGAACGCCTCGACCGCACTGGCCGCGTCGCGCTCCATGCGGCGCCAGTCCCGGCTGAACGCCGAGACCCGCGCGCGGTCCAGCAGCGCCCGCCCCAGCGCCTGCTGACTCCCGCTCGCCCGCGCGGTCCGGACGCGTTCCGTGGCGAGCCGCTGCGCCTCCGCGGCGCGCCCGCCCAGCAACTCCCACGCGACCAGCGCCTCAAGCACCTCCGGGTACAGGCGCTGCGCCGCCACCCGCTGCGGTTCCGCCTGCATCGCCCGGAGCGCCCGCACGGAGTCCGGCAGCTGCGCGCGGGCCTGCGCCGCCAGTCCCTCCGGCAACTCCCCGGTCCGCAGGGCCAGCGACGCGCCCCGCACGAAATTGATGTGAAACGCCACCGACAGGGGCGGCGCGGCCGGTGAGGTGCTGTCCAGCCCCGCCCGGAACGGGGAATCCAGCAGTTCCAGCAGCCGCGCCGTCACCGCCCCGTTGCGCCCGCGTTCAAGTTCGTAGTGCGAGGCGTTCACCGCGACGAGCGCCACGTCCCGCACCTCACCGGCCGCGCGGGCCAGGGCGTCCGCCTCCTGGAAATGCTGATCGGCGCCCAGGTCGTCGTACACGTCGAGCATCACCAGCGCCACCGCCACGTGCGCCCGCGCCATGAGGCCGCCGTCCCCGGCGGCCCGCGCGAGATCCAGGCAGGTGACCGCGTGCGTCATGGCCGCCTGCAGGTCCCCCAGGTCCAGCGCCAGGTACGTCGCGTCCCGCCGCAGCAACGACAGCTGCCGCAGGTCGGTCTCGCCGACCATGGCGCCGAGCGTGTCGGCCAGTTCCCGCTCCACGGCCCGCATGTCGGTCAGTTCCGGATCCGGCGGGGTCGCCTCAGGAGACATGCCCTTTCCCCCCGTCCAGGACCTGACCGTCCGCCTCGTCCAGCCACGCCAGGAACGCCCTCACCACCGCCGGATCGAAATGCTCCCCCGATTCGGCCTCCAGCAGCGCGCGGGCCCGCGCGGCGTCCCAGGCGGGCCGGTACGGCCGGTCATGCCGCAGGGCGTCCCACACGTCAATCACCGCGAAGATCCTGGCCGCCAGCGGAATCTCCTCGCCCGCCAGACCCGCCGGGTACCCCCGGCCGTTCCATTTCTCGTGGTGCGCGGACGGAATGTCCAGCGCGTCCCGCAGGAACTCGATGGGTTCCAGGAGCGACAGTGCCATCTCCGGGTGGCGGCGCATGACCGCCCATTCCTCCTCGTCCAGCGGGCCGGGTTTCAGCAGGATCGCGTCCGGAATGCCCATCTTCCCGATGTCGTGCAGCAGCGCCCCGCGACGCAGGTGCACGAGCTGCTCGCCGCGCAGCCCCATCCGCCGCGCGAGACTGACGGCCAGCTCCGTCACCCGCTGACTGTGCCCCTCGGTCTCCCGGTCACGGAAATCCAGCGCCCGCGCCCAGCCCTCGATGGTCTGGTCGTAGGCGCGGCGTAACTCGTCCCGGCTGCCGCGCAGGTCCGCGAGCAGCAGCACATTCGCCAGCGCCGCGCCCACCTGCCCCGCCACCGTCTCCAGCGCCTGCCGGTCCCCGTCGTCAAAGGCGTCCACTTCCGGACTCTCGACCGCCAGCACCCCCCACGGCTGCCCCGCCACCCGCAACGGCGTGACGAGCTCGCTCCGGACACGGTCACCGTGAGCGCCGCCGGGCCGCTCATACAGCGGATCGAGCCGCACGTCGCCCACCAGCACGCTGCGGCCCAGGCGCAGGCACTCTCCCGCGAATCCGGTCGCGACCGGTTCGGACGGCCCGCCGGTCTCCCGGGCCAGCGTCACGAGTGACCCGTCGGCGTCCAGACTGGCCACCCGCACGAACGGATGCCCCAGCCGCTCCTCGATCAGCTGCACGACCCGGCAGGCCACCTCCTGCACCGTCTGCGCCCGCTGCAGCTGCAGGCTGGTCTCGTGCATCAGCGTGAGTTCCTGCACCCGCCGCTCCAGGAAACGCCGGTCCCGCTGCTGCGCCGTCACGTCCCGCGAGTGCACCACCACCCCCCGCACCGCCGGTTCATGCAGCAGGTTCCGGCCGCGCGCCTCCAGCCACAACACCCGCCCGTCCCGGTGCAACGCGCGGAAGGTCAGGTTCACGGTCGAATCCGGCACCCGCCCAAGCGCCGCGAAAGCTTCCTGCACCCGCTCCAGGTCGTCGGGATGCACGACGTTCAACGCCGCCCGTCCCGTCACGTCCTTGGCGCTGCGGCCCAGCAGCAACCGCGCGCCTCCACTCTGGTACAGCACGAACCCCTGACGGTTGAGGACCGTCACCAGATCCGTTCCCTGATCCGTCACGGTCCGCAGCATCGCCTCGCGCGCCCGGACGCCCTCCTCGGCCTTCATGCGGCTGAGCAGCGTCCCCCACAACGCCCCGATGGTGCCCAGCACCCCCAGCCCGTTCAGGTCCGGGCGGGGCCGGTTGAACAGCAGGTTCACCGTTCCGACCAGGTCCGGGCCGTTGAACAACCCGAAATTCACGAGGTGCTGCGCTCCCAGCCGCGCGTAGTTCCGTTCC
This sequence comes from Deinococcus depolymerans, assembly GCF_039522025.1. Classification (NCBI taxonomy): domain Bacteria; kingdom Thermotogati; phylum Deinococcota; class Deinococci; order Deinococcales; family Deinococcaceae; genus Deinococcus; species Deinococcus depolymerans. The sequence goes on from NZ_BAAADB010000004.1 coordinate 173,196, forward strand.
GGCGGTCCACGCCACTCGGGCGACGGCACGGCCGCACTGATCCAGGTGCCGGCCGTCAGCAGCGTCACCCACTCGGGCTCCATCACCTGCACCCGGTGAACGTCCAGCAGCGGATGCTCACCCCACGACGCCCCCAGCGTGTACTCGTGCTCCGAGACGCGCAGGTGCAGCAGCCCCAGGTCCGCGCCGAGCAGCTCCGACAGGAACGTCAGGCCCTCACGGCACAGTTCGTTCTCACTGGACTGGGCCAGCAGCTTCCGGGTCACGGCGAGCAGCAGCGTTTCACTATCGGGAGCGGAAGTGGACATAAGTTCTTAGCGGACATCCTACCGGCTGGGTCTGCCCGGCGGTACCGAATCCCCCACCAGTGTGATGATTCACACAAGAGGGGCGCAGACCACCCGCCCAACCCTCACTGGCCCGGACCCTCCGTGTGCGCGGTGCGCCGCGCGGTGCCGGAGCCGTGCCCACCCGGACAGGCGGGCCGTCGGGTGGATTTCAGCATGGCTGCAGTTCGGCATGGCTGCAGCGGCCACGCTCCATTGCCGCACTCAACTAAGAAGTTCAGTTTTCAAGCTAAGTCTGATTAGTGTGAAATCGCCGGGAGCAACCGGCCCTTCCAGGACCCCGCAGGCCTGTGGAGAACGGCCCTGACGGCCCTCCCAGCAGACAGGGGATTTCTGTGCGTGCAGGACGGCAAAAATCACTACGGAATTCACTCTGCTCCCATCCGGGTCCGTCCCAGGGTTGAAGGGAGGCGCGAAGAGCTGTGCTCTTCGCGCCTCCCTTCAACCCTGCGTCCGGCGCAGGCTGCTCAGCGGCGCCCGCCACGTCCCCGGGGACGCTGGGGTCCCACGCGGCCCGCGCCGGTCCCGGCCGCACTGTCGCCGCGGCCCTGGCCACCCTGCCGGGACCGGTCGCCCTGACTGCGGGTTCCGTGACCGGCGCCCTGATGGCTGCCCTGGCCGGCGCTCTGCGCACGGGACCCGTGACCGGACTGGCCGCCCGGTTGACCCTGGGCGCGGCCCTGGCCCTGGCGGCCACCGCCGGGACCCTGCTGCCCGCGGCCCTGGCCCTGCTTCTCCTGGATGTCCTTGTCGATCTGGCTTTCCTCGCGGGTCAGGGGCGGATGCAGCGCACCCGGCAGTTTCCGGCGCACGTTCTGCCACAGGGCGCGCTGCTCGGGGATCAGCAGCACGAGGTTCGTGCCGGGGCGGCCGGCACGGGCCGTGCGGCCGGAGCGGTGCACGTGGTCCTCGGCGGTGGACGAGATGTCCATGTGAATCACCAGACGCACCTCCGGCAGGTCGATGCCGCGGCCGGCGATGTCCGTGGCGATCAGCACGCGGGACTTGCCCTCGCGCAGCAGCGCCATGGTCCGTTCGCGTTTCTTCTGGTCCATGTTGCCTTCGAGGGGACTGACGATCTCGCCCGGCAGCAGCTCGTTCAGTTTCTCGGCGCGGCGCTTCACCAGGGACTTGGTGCGGCTGAAGATCACGACGCAACCGCCGGGTTCCCGCAGGACTTCACGGGCGCGGTCAGCGGCGAGGTCCAGCACCTGGTCGCGGGTGGTGTTCACGAGCAGGTGGGTGGCGCCGGTCGCGCCGCCCAGCACGTCGGCGGCGTTCGCGGCGGCGTCGTCGGAGCGGGCCGGGGCGATGTCGATGCGTTCCGGGTTCACCATGAACCGTTCCGCGACCGCGCGGATCTCGGCGGGGAACGTGGCGGAGGCCATGGCGACCTGCAGGTGTCCGTTGTTGGAACTCTGCTGCTGCGCGGCGCGCAGGATGTCTCCCACGTCACGCAGGAAGCCCAGCGACAGCAGTTCGTCGGCCTCGTCCAGCACCACGTAGCGCAGACCTGCGAGGCTGAGTTCGTTGCGGTTGATGAGGTCCTTGAGTCGTCCGGGCGTGCCGGAGATCAGGCCCTTGCCGGTCGCCTCGCTGCGCGTCTGTCCGGGCGTGATGCCACCCGTGATGCGCCCGGCGGTCATGCCGAGTTCGCGGGCGACGTCGCGGATCTGCACGGCGAGTTCACGGGTGGGCGTGATGACCAGCACTTCCGGGCGCATGCCGCGCACGGCGCTCATGCCGGTGCCACGCGCCGCCGCCGGAATCAGGAATGCCAGCGTCTTTCCGCTGCCCGTCCGGGCGGTCGTGATGACGTCACGGCCGGACAGCAGGGCGGGAATGGCGCCCGCCTGCACCGGGGTGGGCGTGCGGTCGCCCAGCAGGGCGCGCCAGTCGGCGTTCACGCGGGCCGTTTCCGGCTGGGGCCGGCGGGCGGGGGCCGTGCGGGAGGTCGGGGTGGCCGGGGCGGCCGCCGAAGAGTCAACCGGCGTGCGCCGGGGTCTATCCTGAATTCGGGTCATGAAACATCCTGTCGACGCCCACACAGGGCGCGCCGCGCCGGAGCGCAGCTTGAAACTAATGGGGCGCCGTCACACGTCCGTCCAGGCGGACAGAACCAGACATCCCGGCGAGAACAACACACGAGCCGGTCACCGTCGGCGACCAGTCATCCCCCCATCATGCCCCATCCGGCGCGAAAAACACAGTCTCCCGGTGCAGGACACCCGGGTGTGCGGCCGGTCAGTCGGGTGTTGCCGTGGAGGGTCGGGGGGAGGTGGGGGAAAACCTGCTATCATATACACGTAAATATTTAAGCTGACTTCCCGGAGGTTCCCATGCCCGGCCCCCACCCCGACGAACTCGCCCTCAAACTCACGCGCGCCCTCACGGACCTCGACCTCGACACCCTGGTCGCCACCCTCCAGGCGGGCGGCCACCTCACGCGCCCGCCCGCGCAGACCCGCGCCAACCTGAAACCCATCCTCGAACAGGCCCGCACCGACCACGTCAACCTGCTGCGTCCCCCCGCCGACTTCCACGCCTGGCTGCGCACGCCCCTGCTGAGCAACGCCCGCGGCGGCGTCGCCAGCAACAACACCATCATCGCCCGCACCAGCACCCTGCGCGGCCTGTACACCACCCTGCGCCGCGCCGGCCTGATCAGCAGCGACCCCCTCACCGACTTCCAGACGCCGCCCGCCGAACACGCCCGCGACGCCCTCCCCCACCCGGACGCCCTGACCCGCCTGCTGCTGAACGCCACCGACCCCGCCCTGCACGCCGCGCTGACCCTGATGTACCGCCAAGCGCTGCAGGTCACGGAACTGCTGTCCCTGCGCTGGGGCATGTACGACCACGCCCGCGGCCGCCTGCTGCGCCGCCGCACCGTCAGCGCCCTCGACGCGCCCAGCGTCCAGGCGCTCGAACCGCTGCTGGCCAGCGCGGGCGGGCCGCTGCACGTCCACGACGACGCGCACGTCTTCCCGTACCGCACCCAGGACGACCTGCGCCTCGCGGTCTTCCGGGTGTGCCAGGGCGCCAACCTGCCGTTCATCGGGCCGTCCCAGATCCGCCGGGCCAGCCTGCGCGACTTCCCGCTGTCGCAGACGGACGCCGGGTACACCGACCCGCGCTCCTTCGAACTGGCGCAGAACCTCGCCCGCAGCCTCGGCACCGCCGAACCCGGCACCTCCCCCACCTGAACCCCGGCAGGTACGCGCGGCGCGTGAACGCCACGCAGATCGTTCCGGGCGAGACGGGCCGGCGCGGGTCAGGTGAGGCTGGGCTGGCGGCCAGTGACGGTCAGGCGGACCATGTTCGCGACGAACACGACGCCGCACCCGGCGGTCAGGATGAACAGCGTCACGAAGGCCGCCTGGGGGCCGAGGGTGGGTTTGAACGCGGCGAAGATCAGCGGCAGGAAGAACCCGCCGAGCCCGCCGAGCAGGCCCACGAGCCCGCCGACGACGCCCATCTGACCGGGGTTCCACCGGGCGATCAGGGTGTACGTGCTGGCCTTGCCGACGCCCATGCCGACGCCGACGACGGCGGTCAGGAGCAGGAAGGGCGTGAGGGGCAGGTCGCGCATCAGGGGCAGCAGGCCGGCCAGCATGACGGCGAACGCGGCCACGGTCACGGCGCGCGGCGAGAAGCGGTCGGACAGGTACCCGCCCAGGGGGCGCAGGAGACTGGCGGGAAAGATGAACAGCGCGGTCAGGAGGCCGGCGCGGGCCAGGGGCAGGCCGTAGTGGTCGACGTAGTACCGGGGCAGGAACAGGGAGTACGCGACGTACGCGCCGAAGAACACCACGTAGTACAGCCCGAAGCGCCACACCTGCAGTCTGGCCAGGGGGCGCAGCCAGTCGGCCAGGGTGCGTTCGCCGCGCGGCGCGGCGTCGACGGGCGTGAAGCGGGCGGTGGCGGCGGCGCACAGCAGCAGCAGCACACTGAACACGAACGGCACGAAGTGCCACCCGCCGGGGATCAGCAGTCCGGCAGGGACGGCGGTGATCATCAGGGGCGCGAGGAGTTTGGTGAGGCTGGCCCCGGCGTTCCCCGCGCCGAAGGTGCCGAGCGCGAGGCCCTGGCGGGCGGTGGGAACCCACTGCGCGATCCAGGCGTTCCCGACGGCGAAGCTGACGCCGGCCAGGCCCACGCCGAGCGCGAGGATCAGCAGCAGGGTGTAACTGCTGGCGTAGGCGAGGGCCAGGGCGAACGCGGCGGTCAGGAGGGTGGTGGCCAGGAACACGGTCCTGCCGCCGTAACGGTCGGCCCAGATGCCGGCCGGGAGGCGCAGCAGCGAGCCGGTCAAGACGGGAATGGCGGTCAGCAGCGTGAACTGCGCGTCCGAGAGGCCGAGTTCCTTGCGGATGGGCAGGCCCACGATGGCGAACATGACCCACACCGCGAACATCAGCGTGAAGCCCAGCGTGGCGAAGGTCACGACGCGGCGGGCGTCCGGGGTCAGGGGGGCGTTCCCGGTGAGGGTCGGGGCGGGGCCGGGGGTGGGGGCGCTGGGGGCGTGCGTCATGGGGTTCCTCCTGGGGGGTGGGGGGGCCTGGGGGCCGGTGAGGGGGGCACCGGATGGGACCGGGGTGGGGGGCGGGCCAGGAGCGGCCCGCCGGTCAGGGGGTGGGGGTGGGCCTCAGGGGGCGGGGCAGGGGACCGGGGTCGGTCGTGGGGTCAGGAGCGTGCACGGGGGCGGGCCGCAGCGTGACGGGCGTGACCTTGAAGCCCGGCATGCGCGAGTGCGGGTCCAGGGCGGCCGGGTCGGTGAGCAGGTTGGCCGCGCCCGGCCAGTGGAAGGGGACGAACAGCGTGTCGGGGCGGATGCCGGGGGTCAGGGTGACGGGCAGCGTGGCCTGACCGTGCGCGGTGACCAGCGTGACGGGCTGCCCGGCTTTCAGGCTGTGGGCGCGGGCGGTGTCCGGGTGGATCTGCACGGTGTTCTCGGCTTTCAGGGCGGCGTTGCGGCGGGTCTGGGTGCCGCTCTGGTACTGGTTGCCGAGGCGGCCGGTGGTCAGGTGCAGGGTGCGCGGCGCGAGGTCCGGGGTGGGCAGGCGCGGCACGTGCAGGGTGGCCAGTCCGTCCGGGGTGGGGTAGGTGGGGGCGTAGGCCAGGGGCGTGTCGGGGCCGTCGGCGCGCGGAACGGGCCACTGGGCGCTGGCGCGGTCGAGGCGTTCGGCGCTCAGGCCGCTGTAGTCGGCCCTGCCGCCGCGCGTGGCGAGAAAGAAGTCGTCCTGCAGGTCGCGGAAGGTGGGGTACGTGAAGCCGTGGGGGCGGCCGACGGCGTGCGCGAGGTCGCACAGGATCCGCCAGTCCTCGCGGGCGGCGCCAGGGGCGGTCATGGCGCGGCGGCGGCGCTGCACGCGGCCCTCGAGGTTGGTGGTGGTGCCTTCCTCCTCGCACCACATGCTGCCGGGCAGGACCAGCGTGGCCAGCTGCGCGGTCTCGCTGGGCAGGAAGTCGATGACGATCAGGTGCTTGAGGGCGCGTAGCTTCTCGGTGACCTGTCCGGCGCCGGCGGCGCTGACGACCGGGTTGCTGCCCAGCACGATCAGCGCGTTGATGCCGCCCTCGCCGGGGTCGCCGCAGGCGTTCAGGAGTTCCTGGGCGCTGTGGCCGGGCTGGGGCAGGTGGCGTTCCGGGACGTTCCAGTGGGCGGCCATCTGGGCGCGGTGGTGGGGGTCGCGCAGGCTGCGGGCGCCGGGCAGCTGGTCGTTCTTCTGGCCGTGTTCGCGCCCGCCCTGGCCGTTGCCCTGGCCGGTCAGGGTGCCGAAGCCGCCGCCCTGCTTGCCGACATGCCCGGTCAGGAACGCGAGGTTGATCCAGGCCTGCACGGTGTCGGTGCCGTGGGTGTGCTGTTCGGGGCCGCGTCCGGTGAGGATCAGTGGCGTGCGGGCGTCGGCGTAGGCGCGGGCCAGGGTCATCAGGTCCGTTTCGGGAATGCCGCACCCGTGGGCCACGCGGGCCGGCGGGTAGTCGTCGGCGTGCCAGAGGACGTCGCTGAGGCCGTGGGCGGGCGCGGTGGGGCGGATCCTGCCCCAGGTTTTCATGAGGTGCAGCAGGCCCAGGGCCAGGATGCCGTCCGTGCCGGGGCGGGGCGCGAGGTGCCGTCCGGCGACGCGGGCGGTGGTGGTGGCGCGCGGGTCGATGGCGTACACGGCGCCGCCGCGGTCCCTGGCGCCCTTGAGGTACTGCATGACCGGTGGGAGGGTCTCGGCGATGTTCGCGCCGACGAGCAGGATCAGGTCGCTGCGGGTCATGTCAGAGAGCGGGAAGCCCAGGCCCCGGTCGAGACCGAAGGTGCGGTTCAGGGCCGCGCTGGCGCTGGCCATGCAGTAGCGGCCGTTGTAGTCGATGTTGGGGGTCTGGAGGGCCACGCGGGCGAACTTGCCCAGCAGGTACGTCTTCTCGTTGGTGAGGCTGCCGCTGCCGAACACGCCGATGCGCTGCGGGGCGCGCTGTACCAGGGGGCTCAGGGCCTCGCGGACGTGGGCCATGGCCTCGGGCCAGCTGACGGGGACCAGCTGGCCGTCGCGGCGCAGCAGCGGCGTGGTCAGGCGGTCCGGGTGGCGCAGGTCGCCCGGCGCGGCGAGGCCCTTCTTGCAGACGGTGCCGTGCGCGACCGGGCAGTCCCGGGTGGGGGTGGCGCGCGTGACCAGTCCGTGTTCGAGGTGCAGGTCGAAGTTGCACTGCACGGCGCAGTAGGGGCAGGTGGTGCGGACGGTGCGGGAGGGGGCCGCGTTCATGGGGCGAGCCTGAAGGGCAGCGTGAGAAAAGTCAAGGCCAATTCTGCAGAACGTCATCGAAAGTTCGAACAATCTGCAGGATTCTAGACAGATAGCCGGGCATATGCCCACTTCGTGTGCAATTCAATCAGAAAAACTTGACAAAACGTTCAGGATCCGGCTCAATGTGCGGCAGCGGTCGCCCCGCTGCGTCACAGGCGGCGCAGCCGCGACCCACACGGAGGACCCCATGACCCCACCCCAGGCTCCCAGCACCCCGCGCGTCGTCGTCATCGGTAACGGCATGGTCGGTCACCGCCTGGTCGAGCAACTGCGCCAGCACGCCGACCCCGACGCCCTGCACCTGACCGTGATCAGCGAGGAGAGCCGCCTCGCCTACGACCGCGTGCACCTGTCCGCGCATCTCGACGACCCCCGCCCCGACCTGTCCCTGGCGACAGAGGACGGGTACCGCGAGGCGGGCGTGACCGTCGTGCAGGGCCGCGCCGACGCCGTGAACCTGACCGAGAGGACCGTGCAGGTCGCCGGGCAGACGCTCGCGTACGACGCGCTGGTGTTTGCCACCGGTTCCTTTCCCTTCGTGCCGCCCGTGCCGGGCCGGGACGCCACCGGCTGCTTCGTGTACCGCACGCTGGACGACCTCGACGCCATCCGCGAGGCCGCCCGTGGGGCGCGCAGCGGCGCCGTGATCGGCGGCGGCCTGCTGGGCCTGGAGGCCGCCGGGGCGCTGCGCAGGCTGGGCCTGGAGACGCACGTCGTGGAGTTCGCGCCGCACCTGATGCCCGCCCAGCTCGACGCCGAGGGCGGCGCGGCCCTGCGCCGCACCATTGAGGGCATGGGCATCGGCGTGCACCTTGGCAGGAGCACGCAGCAGGTCAGCGTGGACGCACAGGGGCGCGTGACCGGCCTGGACTTCTCGGACGGAAGTCGTCTGGACGCGGACCTCGTGGTGTTCAGCGCCGGCATCCGCCCCCGCGACGATCTGGCCCGCGCCGCCGGGCTGAGTGCCGGCGAGCGCGGCGGCATCCGGATCGACGACGCGTGCCGCACGAGCGACCCGCACACGTACGCGGTCGGCGAGTGCGCCCTGCATGACGGGCGCGTGTACGGTCTGGTCGCGCCCGGCTACCAGATGGCGAAGGTGGCGGCCGTGAACGTCCTGCGTGACCTGGGCGTGCTGGACGCCTCGCCCGCGCACTTCCGCGGCGCGGACCTGAGCACCAAGCTGAAGCTGCTGGGCGTGGAGGTCGGGTCCTTCGGTGACGCGAAGGGTGTGACGCCCGGCGCGCGCAGCGTGTCCCTGAGCGACAACGTGCGCGGCACGTACAGCAAGGTCGTCGTGTCGGAGGACGGGCGCGTGCTGGGCGGCCTGCTGGTGGGCGACACCGCCCGCTACGCGGACCTGCTGGACCTGACCCTGTCCGCCGTGCCCCTGAGCGTCCCGCCCGAGACGCTGATCGTGCCCCCCCTCCCCGGCGGCGCGGTAATGACGTCATCCGACGCGCTGCTGTGCTCCTGCGAGAACGTCCGCGAGAGCGCCCTGTGCGCCGCCATAGCTGAGGGCGCGCGGGACGTCGCCAGTCTGAAGAAGTGCACCGGCGCGGGCACAGGCTGCGGCGGGTGCGTGCCCAGCCTGCACGGCCTGCTGCAGACCGAACTGCGCCGCCTGGGCATGGCGGTCACCAACCACCTGTGCGAGCACTACCCGTACTCCCGGCAGGAACTGTTCGACCTGATCCGCGTCCGTGGGCACGCCACCTGGGACGAGGTGCTCGCCGCGCACGGCTCGGGCCTGGGCTGCGAGATCTGCAAGCCCGCGGTGGGCAGCATCCTGGCCTCGCTGCATGGCGAACTGGTCGTCGCGCCGCAGCACGCGCCGCTGCAGGACACGAACGACGCGTTCCTGGCGAACATCCAGAAGAACGGCACGTACTCGGTCATGCCGCGCGTGCCGGGCGGCGAGATCACCGCCGACGGATTGATCGCCATCGGCGCGGTCGCCAAACGCTTCGGGCTGTACTGCAAGATCACCGGCGGGCAGCGCATCGACCTGCTCGGCGCGCACCGGGACGACCTTCCCGCCATCTGGGAGGAACTGATCGCCGCCGGGTTCGAGAGCGGGCACGCGTACGGCAAGAGCCTGCGCACCGTCAAGAGCTGCGTGGGGAGCACGTGGTGCCGCTACGGCGTGCAGGACTCCACCAGCCTCGCCGTGCGCCTGGAACTGCGCTACCGCGGCCTGCGCAGCCCCCACAAACTCAAGAGCGGCGTGTCCGGCTGCACCCGCGAGTGCGCCGAGGCCCGCAGCAAGGACTTCGGGATCATCGCCACCGAGAAGGGCTGGAACGTGTACGTCGGCGGGAACGGCGGCGTCACACCCAAGCACGCCGTGCTGCTCGCCAGTGACCTGAGCGAGGACGGGGTGGTCACCCTCCTCGACCGCTACCTGATGTTCTACGTGCGCACCGCCGACCGCCTGCAACGCACCTCGACGTGGCTGGAGAACCTGGACGGCGGCCTGGACTACCTGCGGAGCGTGATCATCGACGACCACCTGGGCCTCTGCGCCGAGCTGGAAGCCGAGATGGCCCGCCACATCGGCACGTACCGGGACGAGTGGGCGGCCGCCGTGAACGACCCCGCGATCCGCGCCCGCTTCCGCACCTTCGTGAACACGGACGCCCGCGACGACGGCGTGCAGTGGGTCGACGAACGCGGCCAGATCCGCCCGGCCGACGCGCCCCACCTCTCCCCGCTGCCGGTGCTCGGCGGGGACTGAAGTGCGCCCCGTGACCTGACCTGACACGCCACTGAACGCCAGCCCTCACCCTGAAGTCCGCAGCCCCCGCAAGGAGAGCCATGACCCTCACTGCCCCATCCACCCACCCCCCGATTCCCTGGACGCGCGTGTGCGCGCTGGACGACATCCTGCCCGGCACCGGCGTGTGCGCCCTGATTCATGGCCAGCAGGTCGCGGTGTTCCGCGTCGGCGGGCGCGTGTACGCCACCGGCAACCGCGACCCGTACACCGGCGCGAACGTCCTCTCGCGCGGCCTGACCGGCAGTTACACCCTGAACGGCGAGACGCGCGTGAAGGTCGCCTCTCCCCTGCTCAAGCACGCCTTCGACCTGCAGAGCGGCCTGAGCCTCGACGATCCCCGCGTGAGCGTCCCCGTGTACGCCACCCGCTTTGACGGAGGTGACGTATGGACTGGTTCGCCGGCCTGAATGTCCTGAGTCTGGAATCCCGCCGCAGCGAGGAGATGGAGACCCTGATCCGCAAGTACGGCGGCGCGCCCCAGGTCGCCCCCAGCATGCGCGAGATGAAACTCGACCTGAGTGCGCCCCTCGCCCGGTTCGAGCGGGACCTGCTGGCAGGCGACATCCACGCCGTCGCGTGCCTGACCGGCGTGGGCACCCGCCTGTTCCTGAAGGAACTCGCCGCCCGTGACCCGCAGCACCTCGAGACCCTGCGCGGCGTGCCGTTCGTGTCGCGCGGCAGCAAACCCGCGCAGGCGCTCAGGACCTTCGGCCTGAGCAGCACCCAGGTGCCCAGACCCAGCACCTGGCACGAGGTGCAGGAGCACCTGATCGCCACGCTGGAACGCGGGCAGCACGCCGTGATCCTCGAGTACGGCGAGGCCATCCCCGGCGCCATGCTGCGCGAACTCGGCTACGCCGGCATCCGCGTGACGAGCGTGCCGGTGTACCGCTGCGCGTTCCCGCAGGACCCCGGCCCGCTGGCCCGCGCGGTCCGCGACGTGGTCCTGGGCGGCCCGGACATCCTGCTGCTGTCGAGCGGCACGCAGATCCTGCACTTCCTGAAGTACGCCGAGAAACTGAACCTGCTGGAGGAGGCCCGCGCCGGCCTGAACCGCATGGTCATCGTGTCCATCGGCCCGGCGTGCAGCGAGGCCGCCGCCGACCTGGGCCTGCGCATCGACCTGGAGGCCAATCCGCACAAGATGGGGATCCTGGTCCGCTCGGCCGCCGAGCACGGCCCCGCGATCCTGGCGGCCCGCCTGGGCCGCGCGGGATAGGGCGCGGACCGCGCCACACGGACCGTCAGGGCCGTTCTCCGGAGGGAGGCATCGGACGTCTGTTGTTCCGAAGCCTCCCTTCTCTGCTTCGCAGCTCCAGTCCGGCCTGCCCGTCAACCTTCACCCGCTCTCCCGCGGAGTGGCACAGGGCCGCTCGGCCATACAGACAGCCTCCCTATGGTCACTGCTCGAAGCGGGACGGGGCGGACCCGCCGCGCCGCAGGGCGGGCCTCCGAACCGGCGGCGGGCGGAAGCGAATTCCGGTTGTCTCTCTGACCGGCTGATCCCGGGCCAGTCCCCGGGAGGGTCGACCGGCATTCGGTCAGGGGCCGTGGACCGTGACCTGTGCGGGCGCGGGGATGTCGGCGTCCGGCAGGCGCTGGATCTGCGAGACGAAGAAGGCGGGTGACCCGTCGTCGCTGAGGATCATGGAGACGTTCAGCTGCGCCCAGATGAGTTGCCCGCTGGCGTGCCGGTACCGTTTGCGCATCTCGTACTGGGTGATGTCACCGTCCACGAGTTGCCGCAGCAGGGTCAGGTCGGCGTCGAGGTCGTCCGGATGGGTGATGTCCTGGAAGGTGAGGCTCAGCAGGCGTTCGCTGGGATACCCGAGCAGGGCGCAGAGCGTGTCGTTCACGGTCATGAAACGGCCCATCGGGGAGACGAGCGCCATGCCGATGGGGGATTTCTTGAACATGGCGACGAACAGCTGCGTCTCACGCTCAGGCATGCGGCGGCCTCGGACTGGGAAGCATGGCTCATTCTACAGGCCCCCGCCGCGGGAGGCAGCTCCCTGTCCCCAGTCGGGAACGGTGCGGGAGGCTGAGACGGATGCCGTCCGCTTGGGTGACAACACGGGACAGCAGCGGGGTGTCCACTCCACGCCTGACCGTCCGCCGTGCTTCCACTCGCCCTGCTTCGCAGCCCTGCGGGGCGGCCCGGATGGAGTGGTTCTGGCCACCCCTTCCACCGGAGGCCGTCGGACCCGCAGGTTGTAGCTTGACCTAAAACAATTTTTAGGCAAGACTAAAAATATGAAGACGCTGCTGCTCTCCGCCGCTCTGCTGTGCGTGGCCGGCACCCTGTCCGCCTGCGGGCCAGCCGACCCGGCCACCCGGACCACCCCACAGGCCACCCCGCCCGGCGCGGCCCCCACCGACCGACCGCGCGTCCTGACCACCTTCACCATCCTGGCCGACATGGCCCGCAACGTCGCCGGCGACCGCATCGAGGTCGTGTCCATCACGAAACCCGGCGCGGAGATCCACGGCTACCAGCCCACGCCCAGCGACCTGATCCGCGCGCAGGGCGCCGACCTGATCCTGAACAACGGCCTGAACCTCGAACGCTGGTTCACCCGCTTCACGCAGGACAGCGAGGCCCCCACCGTCACCCTCACCGACGGCATCACGCCCGTGAACATCGCCGCCGACGCCTACGCCGGCAAACCCAACCCCCACGCCTGGATGTCCCCGAAAAACGCCCTGATCTACGTCGAGAACATCCGCCGGGCGCTGACCGACCTCGACCCGGCCGGGGCCGACACCTTCCGCGCCAACGCCGACGCCTACGCCGCGCAGATCCGCGAGGTCGACCGGCAGCTCTCCACGCAGCTGGGCCAGCTACCCCCGAACCGCCGCGCGCTCGTCACCTGCGAGGGGGCCTTCAGTTACCTCGCCCGCGACTACGGCCTGAAGGAACTGTACCTGTGGCCCGTCAACGCCGAGGAAGGCCAGGGCACGCCCCGCCAGATCCGCGCCGTGATCGACGGCGTGCGCGCCCAGGGCGTCCCCGCCGTGTTCTGCGAGAGCACCGTCCCGGACAAGGGCATGCGGCAGGTCGCCGCCGAGGCCGGCGCCCGCTACGCCGGCGCGCTGCACGTGGACTCGCTGTCCGACGAGGTCCCCACCTACCTCGACCTGCTACGCCGGGACGCCAGCACCATCCTCGCCGGGCTCACGGGAGAGCGGCCGTGAGCGGCCCCGCGCTGGACGTGCAGGGCGTGAGCGTCGCGTACGGCGGCGGCCGCCTCGCCCTGAGAAGCGCCACGCTGACCCTGCAACCCGGCCGGATCTGCGGCCTGGTCGGCATGAACGGCGCCGGCAAGAGCACGCTGTTCAAGACCATCATGGGCTTCCTGCCGCCGCTGCGCGGGCAGGTGCAGGTGTTCGGGCAGCCCGTCCGGCAGGCGCAGAAGGCCGGCGTGATCGCCTACGTCCCGCAGGCCGAGGACGTCGACTGGGACTTCCCGGTCAGCGTGCGCGACGTGGTCACCATGGGCCGCCAGGGCCGCATGGGCCTGCTGCGCCGCCCGTCCGCCACCGACCGCGAGGCCGTGCAGGCCGCCCTGGCCCGCGTGTCCATGACCGACTTCGCCGAACGGCAGATCGGGGAACTGTCCGGCGGGCAGCGCAAACGCGCCTTCCTGGCCCGCGCACTCGCGCAGGACGCCCGCCTGCTGCTGCTCGACGAACCCTTCGGCGGCGTGGACGTCGGCACCAGCGAGGCCATCACGGGCCTGCTGCGCGACCTCGCGGGCAGTGGCCGCAGCGTCCTGGTCAGCACCCACGACCTGGGCACCCTGGAGAGCTTCTGCGACGACGTGGCCCTGATCGCCGACCGCACCGTCCTGACCGCCGGCCCGACCGCGCAGATCCTCACCGCCGGGAACCTCGCCCTCACCTTCGGGGGCCGCTCGCCGCTGCACGACCCGGCCCGCATTCCCGCCCGCACCCCGGAGGTCCGCTGATGGACGCCCTGCTCACCCCCCTGCTGGCCCCGCTCGGGTACGACTTCATGCTGCGCGCCCTGCTGGTCTCCTCGCTGGTCGGCGCGGTCTGCGCGGTCCTGTCGTGCTTCATCACCCTCAAGGGCTGGTCGCTGATGGGCGACGCCGTATCGCACGCCGTGCTGCCCGGCGTGGTCCTGGCGTACCTGCTGAACCTGCCGTTCGTGATCGGCGCGTTCGTGTTCGGCCTGATCAGCGTCAGCGCCATCGGCTTCATCCAGTCCCGCTCGCGCGTCAAGGAGGACACCGTGATCGGCGTGGTCTTCACGGCCCTGTTCTCGCTGGGCCTCGTGATGATCTCGCGCGTGTCCAGCGACGTGCACCTGTCGCACATCCTGTTCGGGGACGTGCTGGGCATCAGCCAGGACGAACTGTGGCAGACCGTCGTCGCGGGCGCCGTCGCGCTGGGCGCCATCCTGATCCTGCGCCGCGACCTGCTGCTGTACGTGTTCGACGCCACGCACGCCCGCTCCATCGGCCTGAACACCGGCTTCCTGTACGCCGCGCTGCTGGTCATCCTGGCCCTGACCATCGTCAGCGCCCTCCAGACGGTCGGCGTGATCCTGGTCGTCGCCATGCTGATCACGCCCGGCGCGACCGCGTACCTGCTCACGGACCGCTTCAGCCGCATGATGGGGCTGGCCGTGGCGACCGGCGTGCTGTCCAGCCTGCTCGGCACGTACGTCAGTTACTTCCTGGACGGCGCGACCGGCGCGTGCATCGTCCTGACGCAGAGCGTGCTGTTCGGACTGGCGTTCCTGTTCGCCCCGAAACACGGCCAGCTGGCCCGCCGCCGCCAGCAACGCCTGGAACGCGAGGCGGAATTGCAGGGCTGAAAGGATTCCGATGGAACGGTCTGCAGACCGTTCCATCCGGGCGGAGCGAGCAGGAACAGAGCGGGGTCCGGGCGTGGAGTTCTCCACCCGGTGATGGTTCCGGGTGGAGGACGAAACAGACGGACTCCACACGAGGCACAGCAAGAGGCGCGCCCCTGGATTGACCGGGGGCGCGCCTCTCAACTGGATTCAGCCGCCCAGGACGGTGTCCCCGCCGATCCAGACGCGGGCGACGTCGGCGGGCGTGCCGGTGGCGAAGGCGGCGGCCAGGGCGCGCTCGGGGCTGCTGGCGTGGCGGAACACGGCGTCCAGGGGCGTGCCGGGCGCGGGGTTCAGGTGCACGGCGTCGAAGGCGCGGCCCGGCTGGAAGGACCCGGTGTGCGGCAGGTCCAGCGCCTCGGCCCCGGCGAGCGTGGCGAGGTACAGCAGGTGCGCGGGGCTCAGGGGGACGCCGCCGGGCATCAGGTTCTGCATGAAGTGCGCCTGCAGGCCCTCCTTGAGCAGGCTGAAGCCGGTGCCGCCGCCCACGTCGCTGCCCAGCGAGACGTGCACGCCGGCGTCCAGGTGGCGGCGCAGCGGGAAGAAGCCGCTGCCGAGCGCGGAGTTGCTGCACGGGCAGTGCGCGGCCGTGCAGCGGTGCGCGGCCATGACGCCCAGTTCGCGGTCGGTCGGGTGGACGTTGTGCGCCAGGACCGAGTGGCGGCCGACCAGTCCGGCGCGTTCGTAGGTGTCGAGGTAGTCGCGGGCGCCGGGGAACAGGTCCCGGACCGTCTGGATCTCGCGGGTGTTCTCGTTGATGTGGCTGGTGAAGCGCACGCCGGGAAAGTCCCTCATCAGGGCCGCGCAGGCGTCCAGGATGCCCTCGCTGGCCGACAGGCTGAAGCGGGGCGTCACGGCGTACAGGGCGCGGCCCGTGCCGTGCCAGCGTTCGATCAGGGCGCGGCCCTCGTCGTAGGCGCGCTGGGGCGTGGTGTGCAGTTCTTCGCGCAGCAGGCGGTCACTGACGACCAGGCCGGTCACGGCGCGCAGGCCGGTGCGGGTGGCCTCCTCGAAGAAGGCGTCCACGGCGCCCGCGAAGTGCGAGCCGAACACCAGCGCGGTGGTCGTCCCGGCGCCGATCAGCCCGCCGATGAAGTCGCGGGCCACGCCGCGCGCGTAGGCGAGGTCGGCCATGCGGGCCTCCTCCGGCAGGGCGCACTGGTCGAGCCAGTCGAGGAGCGGCAGGCCCAGCCCGCCGATCACACGCACCTGCGGGTAGTGGACGTGCGTGTCGATGAAGCCCGGCAGCAGCAGGCCGCCGCGCAGGTCGGTGACGGGCGCGTCCGGGTGGGCAGCGCGCACCTCTGCGAAGGAGCCGGCGGCGCGGATCACGCCGTCCTGGACGAGCAGGCCGCCGTCCGACTGGGCGTCCAGCGCGTCCGGGTGCGTGAAGGGGTTACGGGGCGTGTGCAGGTAGGTGGCGCGGTACAGGGTGGGGGCGGTGGAGGGGGAGGTCATGGGGTCCTTTCTGGGGCGGCGGGCAGCGTCGGGAGGACAGGTGCGGCCTGAATGAGCGGGAGGAGTTGAGCGGCGACGGCCAGCGCGATCACGGCCGGGTGCTTGCGCTGCGGGCCCCGGGTCAGGTCCGGCAGGCCGATGGGTGTGGTGACGCGCGCCAGCGCGGCGGGCGGGTGGCCCAGGTCGCGCAGTTGCGTCTGGAAGCGGGTCCACTTGGCGGACGAGCCGATCAGGCCCACGAAGCCCAGGTCCGGTCGGCGCAGCGCGGCGTCGATCAGGGCGGCGTCCTCGGCGTGATCGTGCGTCATGACGATCAGGTGCGTGCCGGCGGGCAGGTCGTGCAGGGTCATCTCGGGAATCGGGGAGTGGTGGACGTGCAGGGTCGCGGCGGCGTCCGACAGGACAGACAGGCGTTCCGGGGTCAGCTGCGCGGCGCGCGAGTCCACGAGGTGCAGGTGCAGCGGCAGGCGCGACAGGATCCGCGCGAGTTCCAGGCCCACGTGCCCCACGCCGAACACCGCGACGTGCGCGCGGGCCGCCTGCATGGGTTCGAGCAGCAGGGTGACCTCGCCGCCGCAGCACTGGCGGCCGTGGTCGTTCGCGGCGCGGTCGGTCAGGCGCAGCGTCAGCAGGTCCGGTGTGGTCGCGCCGGTCGCCAGCAGGGCGCGGGCGCGGTCCACGGCGGTCGCCTCGAGGTTCCCGCCGCCCACGCTGTCCCAGGTGTGTTCGGCAGTGACCAGCATCTTCGCGCCGGCCTCGCGGGGCGTGTGCCCGCGCGCGGCGGCGACCGTGACGAGCACGCCCGCCTCGCCCCGCGCGTGCAGGGCGTTCAGGGCCTCGCGCCAGTTCATGCGGGGCCGCCGCGCACGCGGGCGTCAGTCACCGGGCACCTCCTGCGGGCGGGCCGCGCGGGCCGCGTCCAGCGCCCAGTACACGGCCTCGGGTGTGGCGGGACTGTTCAACAGGGTGCTGTGGCCGGGCGGGCCGAAGGCGGCGCAGGCCTCGCGCAGCGCCTCGCGGGCCGAGATCGCCAGCATCAGCGGCGGTTCGCCCACGGCCTTGGAGCCGTACACCACGCCGCTCTCCGTGGCGCGTTCCAGCAGGCCCACGTTGAACTGCTCGGGCAGCTCACTGAAACTGGGCAGTTTGTACGTGCTGGCCGACTGCGTCTGGAGGCGACCCCGGTTCGGGCCGTCGGACTCGTCCCAGCGGAGTTCCTCCAGGGTCAGCCAGCCCAGGCCCTGCACGTACCCACCCTCCACCTGCCCCAGGTCGATCAGCGGCGAGAGGCTGTCCCCGACGTCGTGCAGCAGGTCGGCGCGGCGCACGCGGTACGCGCCGGTGAAACCGTCCACCTCGACCTCGGTGACGCTGGCCCCGTAACTGAAGTACTTGAACGGCTCGCCCTGCATCGCCACGCGGTCCCAGTGCAGGCCCGGCGTGCGGTAGAAACCCGCCGCCCACAGGGGCGTGCGCCGGTGGTACGCGTCGTGCACCAGCGTCTTCCAGTCCAGACTGCGGTCCGGATGCCCGATGGGGAACACGCGCCCGGCCTCGAAGCGCACGTCGTCCGGGTGCACGCCGAGCGTTCCGGCGGCCACGGCGGCGAGGTTCGCGCGGATCTGGTCGCAGGCGTCCTTGACCGCCCCGCCGTTCAGGTCCGCGCCGCTGCTGGCGGCGGTGGCGCTGGTGTTCGGCACCTTGTCGGTCCGGGTCGGCGCGAGGCGCACCGAGGACAGCGGGACGCCCAGCGCGGTCGCGGCGACCTGCATCATCTTGGTGTGCAGGCCCTGGCCCATCTCGGTGCCGCCGTGGTTGATCAGCACCGAGCCGTCCTTGTACACGTGCACGAGCGCGCCCGCCTGGTTGTACGCCGTGAAGTTGAACGAGATTCCGAACTTGACCGGCGTGACGCTCAGGCCGCGTTTGCGGTGCGGGTGCGCGGCATTGAACGCGGCGACTTCCGCCTGCCGTTCCCGGAAGTCGCTGCGCGCCAGCAGCTGCGCCCACAGGTCGTGCATCCGCTCGGCGTGCCGGACGGGCTGGCCGTAGGGGGTCGCCTCGCCCGGCTGGTAGAAGTTGCGCCGCCGCAGCTCGTGGGCGTCCAGGCCCAGCAGCGGGGCCACGCGGCCCAGGATGTCCTCGGTGACCAGCATGCCCTGCGGCCCGCCGAAGCCCCGGAAGGCCGTCTGCGAGGTCTTGTTCGTCCGGGCGATCCGCCCGCGCGCGTGCACGTGCGGAATGAAGTACGCGTTGTCCAGGTGGCACAGGGCGCGCGCCATGACCGGCTCGGACAGGTCGAGGCTCCAGCCGCCGTCGCTGGTCAGGGTGACCTCCAGCGCCGTGAAGCGCCCGTCGGTGTCGAAGCCGGCCTTCCACTCCGCGTGGAACGGGTGGCGTTTGCCGGTCTGGGTCATGTCCAGCGTGCGGTTCAGGCGCAGCCGGACGGGTCGTCCGGTCAGGGTGGCTCCCAGCGCCGCGACCGCCGCGTAGCCGTGCGGCTGCATCTCCTTGCCGCCGAAGCCGCCACCCATGCGCAGGCACTGCACGGTCACGGCGCTGGACGGCAGTCCCAGGACGTGCGCGGTGATCTCCTGCGTCTCGGTCGGGTGCTGCGTGCTCGACTGGATGAACACCTGCCCGGCCTCGTCCACGTGCGCGAGCGCGGCGTTCGTCTCGAGGTAGAAGTGCTCCTGCCCGCCGATGTCGAACTCGCCCGTGAACACGTGCGCGGCCTGCGCGAAGCCGACCGTCACGTCACCGCGGCTCAACGTGGACTGCGCCCCCTGGAAGGCGTCCTGCGCGATGGCCTCGCGGACCGTGATGACCGACGGGAGCGGCTCGTAGGTGACGCGCACGGCGGCGGCCCCCAGCCGGGCGGCGTCCTCGGAATCGGCCAGCACCCACGCGACCGGGTGACCGTGGTACATGGCCTCCGTGGGGAACAGCGGCTCGTCGCCCTTCACGCCCGCGTCGTTCACGCCGGGTACGTCGGCGGCCGTCAGGACCCGCACGACGCCCGGCACGGCCAGCGCGGCCCCCGTGTCCAGGCCCGTGACCCGCGCGTGCGCGTGCGGCGACCCGACCGGCCACGCGTGCAGCAGGTTCTGGAGCCGCACGCCCAGGTCGTCGGTGTACAGCGCGTGCCCCGTGACGTGCAGCGCGGCGCTCTCGTGCGGGATGGCCTCGCCCACGGGCGCGGCGTCCGGGCGTTCATGCAGACTCATGCGCCCACCTCCTGTGCCTGCGTGGCGGTGTCCTGCGATTCGAACCAGAATTTCAGCAGGCTCTGTTCCAGCATCGCGGCGCGGTAGGCGGCGCTGGCGCGGTGGTCGCTCAGGGGCGTGCCGGTCTGCCCCAGCAGCCGGGCGGCCGCCCGGACGGTCGCCTCCGTCCAGGGCTGCCCCTCCAGCGCGGCCTCTGTTTCATGGGCTCGCAGGGGCGTGGCGGCCACGCCGCCCAGGCCGATGCGGGCGCGCGTGACCACGCCCTCCTGCACGTCCAGCGCGTACCCCACCGCCACGCTGGAGATGTCGTCGAAACGGCGCCTGGCGATCTTGTGAAAGGCGGTCAGCGGCGAGAGCGGCAGCGGAATCCGCACGGCGGCGATCAGTTCGCCGGGCTGCCGCACCGTCTGGCGGTAGCCGGTGAAGTAATCAGCCAGCGGCACCTCGCGCACGCCGTCCGGGCCGACCAGCCGCACCGAGGCGTCCAGCGCCAGCAGCGCGGGTGGGCTGTCCCCGATGGGCGACGCCGTGCCCAGGTTGCCGCCCAGCGTGGCGGAGTTGCGGATCAGGCGGCTGGCGAACTGCGGGAACCACCCAGCCAGCAGCGGCACGCGGCCACCCAGGCGGCGTTCCAGCTCGCTGAGACTGTGCCCGGCGCCCAGCAGCAGCGAGTCCGCACCGGCCTCGAACACCCGCAGTTCCGGCAGGTGGTCCACCGCGACGGTCACGGTGGCCCGCGCGTGGCGCAGGTTCACCTCCACGCCCCAGTCCGTGCCGCCGGACAGCACCTTCGCGTCCGGGTGCGCGGCCAGCAGGTCCAGGGCTTCAGCCAGGGTCGCGGGGCGGTGGAACGCGCCGTCCGGGGCGCTCAGGGCTGTGGGGCGCGGGGCCGGGGCGGGCCGGGCGCGGCGCGCGGCGAGGGGGTCAGTGGCGTCCGGTGTGCCCAGGGCGTACGCGGCGTCCGCGATGGGGCGGTAGCCGGTGCAGCGGCACAGGTTCCCGCTCAGGGCGTGCAGGTCGAAGCCGTTGGCGGCGCCGTGCTGGCCGTCCACGCGGTCCGGGCGCAGGTACTCGGCGGCCATGCTGACCACGAAGCCCGGCGTGCAGTACCCGCACTGCGACCCGCCCCGCACCGCCAGTTCCTGCTGCGCCGGGTGCAGCGCGGCGGGCGAGCCCAGGCCCTCGCTGGTCACGACCTGCGCGCCGTCCACGGCGGCCAGCGTCACCAGGCAGGCGTTCACGCTGTCCCAGCGTGTTCCGCCCTGCCCGTCGTCGCGGGCGATCAGGACCGCGCAGGCGCCGCACTCGCCCTCGGCGCAACCTTCCTTGCAGCCGGTCAGTCCCTGCGCCCGCAGCGTGTTCAGGAGGTTCGTGTGCGCGCCGGCGGGCACCTCGCGCGGCTGGCCGTTCACGGTCAGGTTCACTGTCTGCATGTCGCTCCTTGACCACCCTTCGTGCGGTGGAGAACACCCGGCGCCCGGCGCCCACCGGCCTGAAGGCCATCAGGGGCGGACGCATGGTTCACGCCGGACGCGGTGTCTGGGGCGGGCCACTGGTTATCCATGCAGAACAGCGGCCTGATTGGGTACGTTTCACAGGATACCTCTCGCGGCGCCGAAACAGAAGAACCGACCCCGTGCAGGGCGCACGACCGGCGGCCTGCGTCTGTCATACGCACTCCGGTTGAACGGTTTACCCAACCCGTTCCATCCGAGCGAAACGACCCGAAGAGCGGCTCCGCAGCGTGGGAGCCCAGAGGACTGCCGGGCGCGGAGTGAGCCACCCGCTGAAGTTCCGGGTTGTCAGCGAACCAACCGGAGATCAGCCGTCTTCCAGCATCCCGCCCGGGAACCCCACCCCGGCACGGGCCGCGCGTCGCCGGGATTCCGGAGCGCGGGGGATCAGCTGGGGCAACGGGCAGACCCCGTGTGAAGAATGCCGTATTAAATGCCCAGGCCGTGAGGATTGAGATGTGGACCGCTCCCTATGGTGACAGTCAGACCTTACCTGGCTTCATTCACTGGTGACTTCAATGATTTTCAGCTCTTACATCTTCTTACTCGCGTTTCTTCCTCTGTTCCTGCTCGTCTACGCGGTCACCCCCACGCGCTGGCGCTCATGGACCATCCTGGCCGGCAGTCTGCTGTTCTACGCCTGGGCGGCACCCGCCGCGCTGGGCCTGCTCATCACCGTCATCGTGTTCGCCTACCTGATCGGCGGCCGGGTGTTCGCCAGCGCGGGCCGTGCCCGCTGGACCTGGCTGACACTGGGCGTGGTGGGCAACCTCGCGCTGCTGGGGTACTTCAAGTACGCGAACATGGCCGCCGCCAGCACCAACGCCATCCGCGACGCGCTGGGCATGGACCCGTTCCTGTGGCAGCACGTCCTGCTGCCCGTCGGCCTGTCGTTCTACATCTTCCACGCGATCAGCTACCTCGTGGACCTGCACCGCGGCACGGCCCAGCCGCCACGCAACATCATCGACTTCGGCGCGTTCGTCAGCCTGTTCCCGCACCTCGTGGCCGGACCGATCCTGCGCTTCAACCAGCTGGCCGACCAGTTCCACGAGCGCACCCACACGCCCGCCAAGTTCGCCGGGGGCACCCAGCGCTTCATGATCGGCCTGAGCATGAAAGTCCTGCTCGCCGATCCGCTGGCACCCCTGGTGAACGCCGCGTACACGACCGCGCAGCCCAGCGCCGCCGACGCGTGGCTCGGCTCGGTCGCGTACACCCTGCAGCTGTTCTTCGACTTCGCCGGGTACAGCCACATGGCCATCGGGTTGGCCCTGATGCTGGGGTTCCGTTTCCCCGAGAACTTCCTCGACCCGTACACCGCCACCTCGATCACGGCGTTCTGGCAGCGCTGGCACGTCAGCCTGGGCACCTTCCTGCGCGAATACGTGTACATCCCGCTGGGTGGCAACCGTCACGGCCTGACCCGCACCAACCTGAACCTCTTTCTGGTCATGACCGTGGGCGGCCTGTGGCACGGTGCGAACTGGACGTTCGTGCTGTGGGGCATGTGGAACGGCGCGTTCCTGGTGCTCGAACGCGTGCTGAAGAAGAAGTTCGGCCGCCCCCCGCCCCCGGTCTGGTACTCCATGCCGAAGGTCATGCTGATCGTGATCCTGGGCCGCGTGCTGTTCCGCAGTGACAGCGTCGCCCACGCCGGAGAGGTCTACCGCGGCCTCGCGGGCCTGAACGGCGGCCCCCTGACGCCCGGCGTGGCGCTGCTCGTCACGCCCGAACGGCTGGCCGTGATGCTCGCGGGGGTCGCCGTGATCTACGGCGTTCCGGCCCTGCGGGCCCGCCCGCACCTGCTGCGACCCGCCGTGAGCACCGCCGGGGCGTACGCGCTGGTCCCGCTGTTCCTGTTTGCCGTCGCGACCCTCGCCGCGCAGCAGTACGCGCCGTTCCTGTACTTCCAGTTCTGAGGTTGCCTGCCATGACGACCCCCACGACCCCGACCAAGACCGCGGCCCCGCCCGCCACGCCGGCGGATGCCCGCACCGGCACCCTGCGTGACGCCGCCCTGGCGCTGCCCGGCCCCGCCCGCCTCGCGGCCCTGACCCTGCTGCTGCTCCCCCCGGGCGGCCTGATCGCGGCCGTGGTGAGCCTGTGCACGCCCGACCCGCACCACCCGGTGCCCGTCAGTGCCCGCGCCCTGGGCAGCGGCGAGACCTTCAAGGCGCTGGAGCGGCACCTGGACGCCAACCTGCCCGGCCGGGACGCAGTGATTGGCGTGGTGAACACCGCCCGGTACCTCACGACGCGCGGCGGCAGCGACGAGGTCACGCTGGGCGCGGGCGGCTGGCTGTTCCTGCGCAGCGAACTCGCCGCGCCCCCACGGCAGGCCGCGCACCTGCGCGAGCGGGCCGACCTGATCGCCGACCTGAACCGCGACCTGCAGCGGCGGGGCGTGACGCTGCTCGTCGCGGTCAGCCCCAACAAGAGCCGCGTGCAGGCCGCGCAGCTGCCCGGCGGCGCCCTGCCGGGCTGGACGACGAACACCTACGCGGACTTCCAGGCGCTGCTGCGCGGGCGCGGTGTCCACAGTGTGGACCTCCTGACGCCCATGCAGCGGGCCGCCCGCACGGACGCGCAGTATTACCGCACCGACACCCACTGGAACCAGGACGGCGCCCGCACCGCCGCGCAGGCCACCGCGCAGGCCATCCGCGCCCTCGCCCCCGACCTGCCACCCACCGCGTTCACCACGAGCGCTGCGCCCACCGCGCCACGCCCCGGCGACCTGCTGCACCTGATGGGCCTGCAGGTCACGCCTGACGCCCTGCGCCCCCACGCCGACACCGAGGCCACCGAGACGACCGTCGCCGCGGGCGGCGACCTGGGCGGCGGCCTGCTCGGCGACGCCCCGCAGGTCCTGCTCGCGGGGACCAGCTACGGCCTGCGCGGCAACTACCACGGCGCGCTGCAACAGGCGCTGGGCAGCGCGGTCCTGAACGTCAGCCGCGAGGGCGCGGACTTCAGCGGCAGCCTGCGCCCCGCCCTGCGCGACCCGGCCTTCCAGGCCGCCCCGCCCCGCGTCCTCGTGTGGGAACTGCCTGAACGGTTCCTGCCCCTCCCGCTGGACGAGGAGGACCACATCCCCCTGGCCCCCTGACCCCCTCCTGCCCGCTCCCTGACACCGTCCTCACTCCCTCACGCGAGGTCCCCACATGAAGACTGCCCTGCCCGAGACTGCCCTGACCGCCGCCCTGCTGCTCCTGTGTGCCGCCCACGCCCAGGAGGCCCTCTACGCCCCCGCCCCGCCCGCCGGTTCCGCCTTCGTGCGGGTCGTGACCGTGGATGGCGGTCGTACCGTCACCCTCGACGGCCGCCCCTTCCTGAGCGCCGCGAAGTCCCGCACCGTCAGCCCCTACCAGATCGTCCCGCAGGGCCCCCACACCCTGCGGGCCGGGAGTACCACCCTGAACCTGAACGTGCAGGGCGGCGCGTACCACACCCTGGTGCTGCGCGGCGGGAAACTCAGCGCCCTGGGGGCCGAGCAGCCCGGCGGGGTCACCCGCGCCCGCCTGACCCTGTACAACCTCAGCGACGCGCCGGCCTCGCTGATGACCGCGGACGGCCACACGCGCCTGCTGCCGGACGTGCCGGCCGGCGCCATGAAATCGATGAATGTCAATGCCGTGAGCGCCGCGCTGGGTGTGTTTGCCGGGTCGGCGCCCCTGCAGACGTTCCCGACCGAGGCCCTGCGCGCCGGCGCGAGCTACAGCGCCTTCGTGTTCGGCACCGGCCCGGCCCGCACCACTGTGTTCATCACGCCCGGCCGAAAAGACTGAGCCCGCCCTGTTTGCCCTTATACGGATTCCGTTTGTTTCGCCGACAATCCGGAAGTTCACCGGATTGCCAGCTCCACGTCCGGAACCCGTTTTTCTCCTGCTCGCATCCGCTCGGATTGAATGGTCTTTGCAGCCCATTCAATCGGAGTCCGTATTACTGATCCGCCGCTGTGCGCGTCGCTTCGCGCGGTTGGAACGCCCCTCCGGTCCACGCCGCCCGGCGGTACCCGCACCCACCTCTTTCCGAAAGGACCCCCTGACCATGCCCCGTTCCCTGACCATCCTGACCGCTGCCCTGCTGTTCGCCCTCCCAGAGGCCCGCGCGGCCACGCCCACGCCCGCCACCGACGTGCCAGCCAGCTGCGGCACGACCCTTGCCCAGAAAGCCTGGATGTTCCAGGGGCAGCGCGGCTACTTCTTCTACGGTGACGAACTGTCTGGCCTGTGGATGCAGCGCCCGTGGGCCGAGGCCCGCAGCACCTTCGTGCCCGGCGCCGTCAGGCTTGCGGCGACCCTGAAAGCCCGGGGCGTCACGCTGGTGCTGGCCCCCGTGCCGCCCCGATCCTTCGTGACGCCCGGGCAGCTCAGTTCCGCCAGCCCCGCCCAGAAGGCCTTCGACACCAAGGCCGCCCAGGCTTTCTACGCGGGACTGGTCGCGGACCTGCGCGCCGCCGGCGTGCCGACCGCGGACCTCCTGACGCCCGCCGTGCAGCAGGGGGACGCCGGGCTCTTCCGTCAGGACATCCACTGGACGCCGCAGGGCGCGCAGGCCGCCGCGCAGGCCGTGACGGCAACTGTCGGGACGCTCAGGCTCCTGCCTTCCCAGGACGCGTTCGTGAGCCTCAGATCCGGCACCGTCACCCGTCAGGTGCAGGATCAGCCGGTGCTGGGGCAGCTCGCCACGCTGTGCGGTCTCACGGTCGCGCCGGAAACGTATGCGGAGTACCAGACGCGGCCCGCCGGCGCGCTGGTGGCCGCTCCGGGGAATTTCGGCGCGAGCGAGGGCACGGTACGCTGGGCGTTCGGGCCGGTTGCGGGCGTGTCGTACGCGGTGAAGGCGGCCGGTCCGGTCACCGTGGACGCCACCTTCGAGACGCCCCTGGAGGGGCAGGGGGTCGAGGTGCGGGCCGGCGGGAAGGTGCTCGACACCATCCAGGGCCTGAAGCGGGGTGAGAACGTCACCCGCCGGTGGACCGTGGACGCCGCGGCCGGCGGCAACGACCTGGAGTTCCGCTTTGCCGATTACAACGGTGGCCGCACCACCTTCGCGCCCGGAGACGGGCGCCCGATGGCCGTGATCTTCAAGAAGCTGACCGTGACGTCCAGCGACGTCACGGTGGACCTGGTGAAAGGGGACAGCGCGGGCAGCGGCCTGCTGGCGGGCGCGGCGGATGTGGTGCTGGTCGGGGCCAGTTCATCGCTGCCGTCCCTGAATTTCGCGGGTTTCCTTCAGGAGGGACTGGGCGTCCGTGTCGACAACGTGTCGTTCGGGGGAGCGGGGGTATTCTCGAGCCTGAAAGACTACCTGCTCGACGACGCATTCACGCAGAGCCGACCGAAGGTGCTGATCTGGCAGGTGCCGCTGCTGGGCGGGGAGGATACTGCCGAGGCGGACCTGCGTTTCGTGACGGCCGCCGCGCTGGGCGCCCGCGGCGGCGTCACGGCCAGCGGCACGGGTCAGGTCGGACTGGACACCGGCAACCTGACCCCACGTGCGGTTCGCGTGCATGCCGCCGACGCTGCCGTGCAGGCCGTGACCGTCACGGTCACGACCGACAGCGGCACGAGGACCTTCCGGATTGTGAACTCAGATCGCATGACGCACCGCCAGGACTTCCTGCTCAGCCTCGACGGCCTGGGGAAGGTAAAGCGCGTGGACGTGAAGGCCAGCGGCGCACTGACACTCGACGTGACCCCCTGACCACGGCGCCCGGCGCGGCCACCCGGTGCCCCCGCCCTCTGTGGGGCACCGGGTGGCTCATGCCCTGTCCCGGGCGCCGGCTGCCCGACGAAGGGGGGAGCGGCGCCGGGCATGCGTCACAATGGGGAACAGACGCATGGCGCAACGGAGGGCCACAGGAATGGACGCAGACATCATCGTGGTGGGAGCCGGACTGGCCGGACTGGTCGCCGCGGCCGAGGCCGCCGACGCCGGGAAGC
Organism: Deinococcus depolymerans; assembly: GCF_039522025.1. Classification (NCBI taxonomy): domain Bacteria; kingdom Thermotogati; phylum Deinococcota; class Deinococci; order Deinococcales; family Deinococcaceae; genus Deinococcus; species Deinococcus depolymerans. The sequence goes on from NZ_BAAADB010000004.1 coordinate 200,151, forward strand.
GCGTGCTGCTGCTGGACCAGGAAGGAGAGCAGAACCTGGGCGGGCAGGCATTCTGGTCATTCGGGGGCCTGTTCCTGGTGGACAGCCCCGAGCAGCGCCGCCTGGGCATCCGCGACAGCCGCGAGCTGGCCCTGAGCGACTGGATGACCACCGCCGGTTTCGACCGGCCCGAGGATCACTGGCCCCGGCAGTGGGCGCAGGCGTACGTGGACTTCGCGGCGGGCGAGAAACGCGCGTGGCTGGCCGCGCAGGGCCTGAAACTGTTCCCGGTGGTCGGCTGGGCCGAGCGGGGCGGGCAGGGCGCGCTGGGGCCGGGAAACAGCGTGCCGCGCTTCCACATCACCTGGGGGACCGGGCCGGGCGTGGTCGAGCCGTTCGAGCGGCGCGTGCGCGCCCACCTGCTGTCCGGGCGCATCCGCGCGCACTTCCGGCACCGGGTGCGGGAACTGGTGTTCGACGGTCCGGCCGTGGCGGGCGTGCGCGGCGACGTGCTGGAAGCCTCGCAGGTCGCGCGAGGCGAGGCGAGCTCCCGCGTGGTCGTCGGGGACTTCGACCTGCGGGCCGGGGCGGTCATCGTGACCTCCGGCGGGATCGGCGGGAACCACGACCTGGTGCGCCGCAACTGGCCGCGCGAACGGCTGGGGGAACCCCCGGCGTTCATGGTGGCGGGCGTCCCCGCGCACGTGGACGGGCAGTTGCAGCAGACGGTGCACGCGCAGGGCGCGAACCTGATCAACCCGGACCGCATGTGGCATTACACCGAGGGCCTGCGCAACTGGAACCCCATCTGGAAGGGGCACGGCATCCGCGTGCTGCCGGGGCCCAGCAGCCTGTGGCTCTCCCCGGGCGGCGAGCGGCTGCCGTACCCGCACGCACCGGGCTTCGACACGCTCGGCACCCTGACGCACATCACCACGCGCGGCTGGCCGTACACATGGTTCGTGCTGAACCGCGCCGTCATCAAGAAGGAATTCACGCTCAGCGGGAGCGAACAGAACCTCGACCTGACGGAACGGGACATCCGCGCCACGCTGGGCCGCGTGGGCAGCCGCGTGTCGCCCAGCGTGCAGGCCTTCATGGATCAGGGCGAGGACTTCGTGGTCCGCGACACCCTGGACGACCTGCTGCGCGGCATGGCCGACCTGACCGGCGACGGCCTGCTGGACCCCGAACAGGTGCGCCGCGAGATTCACGCGCGCGACGCGGCCCTGGCCAACCCCTTCGGGAAGGACCCGCAGATCACCGCGCTGCGCGGCGCCCGCGCCTACCTGGGCGACCGGCTGGTGCGCGTGGCGAAACCGGGACCGCTGCTGGACCCGCGGGGCGGGCCGCTGATCGCCGTGAAACTGAACATCCTGACCCGCAAGACCCTCGGCGGCCTGGAAACCGACCTGAGCGCGCGCGTGCTGGGTCAGGGCGGGCAGCCCATTCCCGGCCTGTACGCGGCGGGCGAGGTCGCGGGCTTCGGCGGGGGCGGCGTGCACGGCTACCGCGCGCTGGAAGGCACCTTCCTGGGCGGCTGCATCTTCAGCGGCCGGATCGCGGGCCGCGCCGCCGCCGGGGCCGTGTAATCGGACTCCGGTTGAAGGGCTTGCAAAGCCGCTGGGTCCGAGCGGACGCGACTCGGAGAGCTGCTCCGCAGAGGAGCCACAAGAAGGGAGGCGCGGCCGCAGTGGCCGCGCCTCCCTTCGAACGGTCAGGCCGTTTCTTAGAGGTTGCCCTTGAGGGTGCTGGCGACCTTGAAGGCCACTTTCTTGCCGGCGGGAATCTGGATCTTCTCGCTGGTGCCGGGCTTGACGCCGGTGCGGGCGGCGGTGGCCTTGACGCTCAGGGTGCCCAGGCCGGGCAGGCCGACGCTCTGGCCGCCCTTGATGGCGCCCACGATGACGTCCAGCATGGCGCTGACGGCTTCCTCGCTCTGCTTCTTGGTCAGGCCGGTCTTGTCGGCGACCATTTCCACGAGCTGGGTCTTGGCGACCTTGGTGCTCTCGGCCTTGGGGGCGGCCTTGGCGGCGGGAGCGGCCTTGGCAGCGGGCTTCTTGGCGGGGGCTTTAGCAGACTTTTTCGTCATGGTGAGCAGCATGACATACCGCCGCGCCCTTGGGAAGGGGGGGGAGGGAACGGGAATGCCCGCCAGCACGTTCTTCCCGCTGACGCAAATCGAAAAAACGCGTGTCACACGCTGATTTGCCGAATCCCTGAATTCGTGCGTGTGGCACGGCAGAACCGCTTGATGAAGGTCCACTCCGGCTGCGGGGCAGGTGCGTGAGAAAACCGGCGGGTCAGGACGGAGCCTGCACGCGGCGCCGCGGGGAGCAAAACGGGTTCCGGGCGTGGAGCTGGCATCCCGGTGCGGAAGCGGGCGGTCAACGGACCCGACGGCATCCGTTATAGACAGGTGCGCGGATGGGGCGGACCGGCCTGAGACGCACGAATTCCACCCGGCCGGGCGGTCCGCTGCCGGGGGCGGGTGACCCGGCGCGCAGACGCTGCGTCCACACCAGGAGAACTGCGCTACACTCGGTTCATCCACAACCTGTTTCTGGCGGTCCAGCGGCACTTGTTGGGCTTCGGCGGGCCGCCACGCATCTCACGGAGGTACCTATGACGACCGCTCCCGCTCCGACCCGCTACTGGCCCGCCGGTAAACCCCGTTCCCTGACGCTGCCTGCCACCGGCCTGATGCACAGCCTGCACGTGACCGCCGAACGCTACCCCGACAAGGTCGCCCTGTGGCACTACGGGAATGAGATCACGTACCGCGAACTGCGTGAGCAGGCCGAGCGGCTGGCCGGGCACCTCGCCTCGCAGGGCGTCGGGCAGGGTGACCGGGTGGCCGTGTGGATGCAGAACAGCCCCGCGTGGGTGATCAGCGCCTTTGCCGCGTGGCACCTGGGCGCGGTGGTGGTGCCGCTGGCGCCCATGCTGCAGGCCCGCGAGTTCGGGTTCTTCCTGCAGGACGCCGGGATTCGCGTGGGCGTGGTCGGCGCGGAACTGTACGAGCGGGCCAGGCAGGGCGGGCTGGCGCACGCGGTCGTGGCGAACATCATGCGCGGCACGGACCCCGCGTGCGGCGTTCCCATCCCCGACGGTCTGGACGTGGAACCCGAGCTGCAGGGCGACGACGTGACCCTGGAAACCGCGCTGAAGGCCAACCCCGTCCCGATGGCGAACGTGACGGCCGCGGACCTGTGCATCATGCCGTACACGTCCGGCACGACCGGGCTGCCCAAGGGCTGCATGCACACGCACAGCAGCGTGCAGGCCAACGTGTTCGGCGCGGGCGTGTGGGTGGACAGCACCGTCGAGGACGTGTTCCTGGCGGCCCTGCCGTTCTTCCACGTGACGGGGTTCATCAATTCGCTGATGGGCGGCGTGACCAGTGGCGCGCGCGTGGTGATCATGTCCCGCTGGGACCGGGACGCGGCCCGCACCCTGATCCGCGAGCAGGGCGTGACGCTCTGGACGAACACGCCCACCATGATCATCGACCTGATGGCCTCCCCGAACTTCGACCCGGCGGACCTGGGGTCGCTGCGCAGCGTCACGGGCGGCGGGGCCAGCCTGCCGGCGTCGGTCGGGCAGCGCCTGCTGGACCTGACGGGCATCATGTTCCTCGAGGGGTACGGCCTGTCCGAGACGATGGCGCAGTCGCACAGCAACCCCAGGGGCCGGCAGAAACTCCAGTGCCTGGGCATTCCGCTGTTCAACGTGGATTCCCGCATCGTGGACATCGAGACCGGGCAGGAACTCCCGGCCGGGCAGACGGGCGAGATCGTGATCCGGGGACCGCAGGTGATGCAGGGCTACTGGAACCGCCCCGACGCGACCGCCGAGGCGTTCATGGAGATCGACGGACAGCAGTTCTTCCGCACGGGCGACCTGGGGTACATGGACGACGAGGGGTACTTCTTCTTCGCGGACCGCCTCAAGCGCATGGTGAACGTGTCCGGCATGAAGGTCTGGCCGGCCGAGGTGGAGAACCTGCTGCACGGCCACCCGGCCATTCAGGAGGCCTGCGTGATCAGCGTGCCGGACGAACGCAGCGGCGAACGCGCCCGCGCGCTGGTCGTGCTGCGCCCCGGCATGAGCGCCACGCCCGCCGAACTGGAAGCCTGGGCGCGCGAGCAGATGGCCACGTACAAGGTCCCGCGCGACTGGCAGTTCGTGGACAGCCTGCCCCGCAGCCCCACCGGCAAGGTCGCGTGGCGGCAGTTGCAGGAGGCCGCGCGGGCCCAGATGGCCTCCTGAGCATCCGCAGCCCGGGCAGCGGGCAGGCGCGTCCCGGTCACGATCAGCCGGGACGCGCCTGCCCGCTGTCAGAATGGGCGTCCGTCCGGCTCCACTCCCCCCCCTCGCGAGGTGCCCTGCATGACCTACCAACCGAACCCGCAGCGTTACGAGGCCCTTCCCTACCGCCGCGCGGGCCGCAGTGGCCTGCGGCTGCCGGCCGTGTCGCTGGGCCTGTGGCATAACTTCGGCGGCGTGGACCGCTTCGAGAACGCCCGCGCGATGGTCCGCACGGCCTTCGACGCCGGGATCACGCACTTCGACCTGGCGAACAATTACGGGCCGCCGCCCGGCAGCGCCGAGGAGACCTTCGGGCGGCTGCTGCGCGGGGACCTCGCGCCGTTCCGGGACGAGCTGATCGTGTCCAGCAAGGCCGGGTACACCATGTGGCCCGGCCCGTACGGCGACTGGGGCAGCCGCAAGTACCTGCTGGCGTCCTGCGACGCGAGCCTCAGGCGGCTGGGTCTGGAGTACGTGGACGTGTTCTACCACCACCGGCCGGACCCGGACACGCCGCTGGCGGAGACGATGGGAGCGCTCGATCAGATCGTGCGGAGCGGGCGGGCGCTGTACGTGGGTGTCAGCAACTACCCGGCGGCGCGGCTGCGCGAGGCGGCCGCCATCCTGCGGGACCTGGGCACGCCGTTCGTGCTGAACCAGCCGAGTTACTCGATGTTCAACCGCTGGCTGGAACCCGACGGCCTGATCGGCGCGCTCGACGACGAGGGCGTGGGCGCGGTCGTGTTCAGTCCGCTGGCGCAGGGCCTGCTGAGCACCCGTTACCTGAATGGCATTCCCGGCGATTCCCGCGCGGCGAGCGCCACCGGGTTCCTGAAGGCGGACGCCGTGACCCCGGAGCGGATCGCGCAGGTCCGTGCGCTGAACGACGTGGCCGCCGCGCGCGGGCAGACGCTGGTGCAGCTGGCGCTGGCGTGGGTGCTGCGCTGGCCGCAGGTGACGAGCGCCCTGATCGGCGCGAGCCGCCCCGAGCAGATCACCGACGCGGCCGGAGCCCTGAACGCCCCGCCCCTGACCGAGGCGGAACTGGAGGCCATCGAGGCGATCCTGAGCGGGGCGCCCGCGTGACTCCTGGGTACACTCTTCAAGACTGACCCGGCTCTCCAACCCTGCCCCCACTCCCCAAAGGACGCCCGCCATGACCCACCCGACCAGCGCCGACCTGCCCGCCTTCCTGCCGCTCACGCCCCGCTACCAGGCGCGGGTGTGGGGCGGTGACCGCCTCGCCCCGCCCGCCCCGGACGGCACGCCCATCGGGGAGGCCTGGATTGCCGACGGGCAGAGCGTCGTGAGCGGCGGCCCGCTGGCCGGGCGGACCGTCGCGGCCGTCATGCAGGCGCACCCGGCCGCGCTGCTGGGCGCCGGGCAGGACGCACGGGACGGCTTCCCGCTGCTGATCAAGCTGCTCGACTGCCGCGACTGGCTGAGCGTGCAGGTCCACCCGGACGACGCGCAGGCCCGCGAGATGGTCGGCCCCGGCGAGCGCGGCAAGACCGAGGCGTGGCACTTCCTGCACGTGGAACCCGGCGCGGAACTGCTGGCCGGCGTGCAGCCCGGCACGACCCCGCAGGCCCTGGCGGACGCCATCCGGGGGGGCGGCATCCTGAACCTCAGTCAGCGGCACCGGCCGCAGGAGGGAGACACGCTGTTCATCCCGGCCGGCACCCTGCACGCCCTGGGGCCGGGGCTGCTGCTGTACGAGGTGCAGCAGGCGAGCGACACCACGTACCGCGTGTTCGACTGGGACCGCCCCGCCAGCGCCGGACGCGCCCTGCACCTAGAGGAGAGCGTCGCCGTGACCGACCCGGCCCGGCAGGGAGAGCTGCGCACGGCCGCGCAGACCGGCGGGCTGGGGGAACTGGTCCGCTGCGGGCCGTTCACGCTGAACGGCGTCGCGGGCGGAATCGAGCAGAACACCGGGGGCCGCTTCGCGCTGGTGACGGTCGTGAGCGGCACGCTGACCCTGCGCGCCGGCAACGAGACCCTGACCCTGGACACGCACCAGACCGCGCTGATTCCCGCCGCGACCGGCCCGTACCGCCTCGACGGGCACGGACGGGCGCTCGTCGCGCAGCCGGGCGTGGGGCCAGCGGAGAGCGGGGGCAGCGATCCCTCACGGGGCTGAACCGACATCAAGCCTGAGCACAGGCCCCCGGCGTGATCTGCCGGGGGCCTGTGTTTGTGTGCCTCTGTATGGACCGGGGCGAAGGTCAGCCACCCACTCCTCGTCCGTCATACGGATTCCGTTTGTTTCGCCTACAATCCGGAACTTCACCGGATTGCCGGCTCCACGTCCGGAACCCGCCCCTCTCCCACTCGCTTCGCTCGGATTGAACGGGCTTTGCAGCCCCTTCAATCGGAGTCCGTATCAGTCGGCGGCGCTCTCCCCCACCTGCTCGGCAGCGTGGACGGTGATGGGGGTGCCGTTCACGGCGGCGTTGCCGGTCAGGGCATCGATGCGCGTGGGGTCGGTCAGGTCGTTCAGGCTGGCTCCGGCGTGCCGGGCGGCGGTGCTCAGGCGGGTGCCGCCGCGGGCGTGGCCGAAGCCGTGCGGGAGGCAGGCGACGCCGGGCATGACGGTGTCCGTGATTTCCAGCGGCGCGGTGATCTCGCCGACGCGGGAGCGGATCAGGACGGTCTGGCCGTGTTCGAGGCCCTGGGCGTCGGCGGGGTTGAGTTGCACGGTGCAGCGGTCGGGGCCGCGCATCAGGCGGGGCGTGTTGTGCATCCAGGAGTTGTTGCTGCGCAGTTGCCGGCGGCCGATCAGGACCAGCGGTTCCGGGGGCTGGTCGAGCGTGGCGCGCAGGCGGGGCAGGTCGGCGAGCATGGGGGCGGGCGCGAGGTGCAGTTCGCCGGTGGCGGTCAGCAGGCGGCCGGGCAGGCAGGGTTGCAGCGGGCCGAGGTCCACGCCGTGCGGGTTGGCTTTCAGGTCGTCCAGGGTCAGGCCGCTGCGGCCATGGGTCAGGCCGGCACTCAGGCGCTGTTCGGGCGTGGCGAGGGCCCGGCCGGTCAGGCGCTGCACGAGGCCGTCGAAGATCTGGAAGTCGAAGCGCTGGTCGGGGCGGATGGGGAAGACCGGCTGGGAGTAGCGGGCGGTGTTGCGCACGGCGAAGTGGTGGAAGATCACGTCGTAGTGCGGGACTTCCAGGCCGAAGGCGGGCGGCAGGATCACGTGGGCGTGGCGGGTGGTCTCGTTCAGGTACGGGTCGATGCTGACCATGAAGTCCAGGCTCCCGAGGGCGCGGTCCAGGGCCTGGCCGTCCGGGACGGACAGGACGGGGTTCCCGGCGACCGTGATCAGCGCGCGGATCTGGCCGTCGCCGGGCGTCAGGATTTCTTCGGCCAGGGCGACGTTCGGGAGTTCACCGTCGAATTCCGGCAGGCCGCGCACGCGGGTGTGGTGGCGGCCGTGGTGGGTGGCGCCGGCTTTCGCGCCGGCGAGCAGGTCGAAGGCGGGGGCGGGGAACATCGCGCCGCCCACCGCATCCAGGTGGCCGGTGACGGCGTTCAGGGCGTTCACGAGCCACTGGCACAGCCCGCCGAATTCCTGGATGCTCAGGCCGATGCGGCCGTACGCGGCGGCGCGGGGCGCAGCAGCGAAGGCGCGGGCGAGTTCGCGGGTCACGCCGGCACTGACGCCCGTGCGGGCCTCCACCGCTTCCGGCGTGAAGGGAGCGGCGGCGGCCTTCAGGGAATCCAGGCCGGTCATGACGCCGCCCAGGTGCGCGGTGCGCTGCAGGCTGCTGGCGAAGACCTCGTTCAGCAGGGCCAGCAGGAACAGGGCGTCGGTGCCGGGGCGGATGTGGTGGAAGTCCGTGGCGTACTCGGCGCTCTCGGTGCGGCGCGGGTCGAGCAGCACGACGCGCCCGCCGCGTGCGCGGATGGCTTTCAGGCGGTCGCGGATGCCGGGCGCGGTCATGATGCTGCCGTTGCTGGCGAGCGGGTTGGCGCCCATCATCAGGAAGAAGTCGGTGCGGTCCACGTCCGGTATGGGCAGCAGGAGCGGATGCCCGAACATCTCGGCGCCCGCGAAGTGGTGCGGCAGCTGGTCGATGCTGGTGGCGGTGTAGCGGCTGCGGCTGCCCAGGGCTTTCAGGAACGCCCCGGCGGACAGCAGGGTGCCGCTGTTGTGCACGCTGGGGTTGCCCTGGAAGGTGGCGACGGCGTCCGCGCCGTGCTGCTCCCGCACGGCCCGGAGTTGCGCGGCGACGTGGTCGAGGGCCGCGTCCCATTCCATGGGTTCCCAGTGGTCACCGACGCGGCGCATGGGGGTTTTCAGGCGGTCGGGGTCGGCGTGCAGGTCCGGCAACGCCGCGCCCTTGGGGCAGATGTGGCCGCGGCTGAGGGGGTCGTCGGGGTCGCCGCGCACGTCGGTGACGCGGCCGCCCTGCACGGTGATCTTCAGGCCGCAGATGGCCTCGCACAGGTTGCAGGCGCGGTAGTGAATGCCGTCGGGGGCGGGGGGGCTGGCGTGCGGGTGGGTGGGATCGGGTGTCATGGGGGACCTCCGTGGGGTCCGGTCGGGCGACCGGGGAAGCGGGCGGGGGCCGGCGTGCCTTGCGTTGGTGCGGCGCGTGGGTCCAGCAGGGGGGCGGGATGAGGCGGCAGGTGGAACCAGGCCGCGCCCGGGGGCATGGGGGTTCCGGCGTCCGTCCGGACCACGGCGGGCGAGACCGGTGGCCTGAGCGGTGAACTGTGGACTGGGTTCAGTATGGCAGTTCTCTGCACGGCCGGTCATGCGGGACACCCTGGCCGTTCCGGGTGGGCGCGTCCCCCGGGGCGGTGGGCGTCAGGTCTGCCTTCGCGGCCGCCACTCAGGAACGGGAGGTGCGCCACGACGCTGTTCCCGCGGGCAGCAGTGGTGCGGACCACAGCAACGGTGACTGGGCGGGCTTCCACACCCCTCTAGTCAGGTGAGTGGACGCCCAGCTGACACCTTGACAGTTCTGCTTGACCCGCCCCCCCGGTCCCGCGTAGGCTCCCCCTCACGAGTCATACACGATTCGGCCAGCTTTCTCAGACACTCCCTGGAGCTTCTGAACCAGAAACCGGCCGTCCATCTCTGCTGTTCAGTCTGTGCGCCCGGACCTGAACCGGCACGGCCGCCCCTCCCCGCGCGCCCTCATCAAGGAGTCACCCCACCCCATGGCCCTGAAACCCAGCTCCGTCGGCACTGCCCTTCTGCTCGGCACCCTCCTGATCGGTTGCGGCAGCACCCCGCCCAGCGACACCGCCGCCCCCACCCTCAACCTCGTCGCCACACCCAACCCCGTCACCGCCGAGGGCACCTTCACCCTGAACGCCGACGCCAAGGACGACACCGGCGTCACCCGCGTCGAGTTCTTCGAGGGCAGCACCAAACTCGGTGAAGACACCGCCGCGCCCTTCGAGTGGCCGGTGCCCGTCAACGCCGTCATGAACGGCAAACGCACCTACGCCGCCAGCGCCTACGACGCCGCCGGCAACAAGACCAGCACAAGCACCGAAGTCACGGTCGCCATCACCGCCACCACCGCCCCCCTCAGGGGCACGGTCGTGGACCAGAACATCGGCGCGCCCGTCGCGGGCAGCACCATCACCGTGCTGCGTGAAGGCAAGGCGCTCGGCACCGTCACCACGGGCGCCGACGGCACCTTCACCCTCAGCGGCCTGAGCGCCGGCACGTACGACCTCAAGGCCCGCAAGAGCGGCATGGCCGGCTCGGACCTGTACGGCGTGACGGTCGGCACCGACACGCCCAGCGTGAGCCTCGTGCAGCGCCCCGCCTTCGAGACGAGCGCCACGACCGACCCCACCAAACTGGTCATCACCCGCGCCGACGGCAGCCCCATCGCGGGCGCGACCTTCACGGACAAGGTGGACTTCCGCATCAAGACCGCCGCCGACAGCAACCACGTCGGCCCGGTCCGCATCATGTACGCGCAGCTGGGCCGCACCCCCGGCAGCGGCAGCGTGACCGGCTCCACGACCGCCAGCAACTGGAACTACTCGCCGCCCCAGGACCAGACCGGCGTGATCGACACGGACAAGGTGACCACCAGCGGCAACTTCACCGCCGGGTTCGGCAGCGCCACCGGCGAGCGCGTCTACCTGGAAATCATGACGGTGGACTTCAACTACAACTACGCCCGCTACGTCGTGCCGATCAACCTGATCAACACGGGCGCGGCCGCGGCCCCCACCGTGACCGCCCCGACCGGCGTGGCCGCCACCGCCTTCACCCTGAAGCAGGAAGGCTCGTGGACCACCCCCTACGGCGTGCCCACCCCGGACGCCGCCCCGAACGGCAGCGGTGTGTTCGTGGAGGTCCGCTGGTGCTACACCAACGTGGCCGCCAAGCCCTTCGCGTTCGACATCGAGCGCTCCAGCGACGGCACGACCTTCACGAAGATCGGCACGGTGGGCGGCGGCGCGGACGCGGCGGCCTGCAACGCCGACCAGTCCCTGCGGCCCTTCAACTTCAAGGACACCAGCGCTGACCTGAGCGTCGGGAAGACCTTCACGTACCGCGTCAAGGCGCGCGGCGCGAACACCGTGGCCGGCACGGACAGCAAGACCACGCCCCTGGCGCAGTTCACGCCGACCTTCATCGCCCCGGCCGACGAGACGACCGGCGTGAGCCTGACCCCCACCTTCGTGATCGGCCAGAACCAGACCGCCATCGGCGCGGACGGCGCGGCATACAACCTGAGCGTCACGGACCTGATGACGCAGGGCGGCTACACCCTGCCCGGCAGCGCCGGCAACGCCCTGATCCGCGTGGAGGAAGGCACCGGCACGGCCGGGAACGGCATTCCCGCCGGGCAGTCCCTGGTGTTCACCCGCACCGGCACCCGCTTCGGCGGCCCCACCACCGCCGCCAGCATCCTGACCGACACCAGCGGACGGTACCTGGCCAGCAAACCCAACCTGTTCCCGGTCGACACGGCCGCGCATACCGTCAGCATGCCCTGGAACGTGCTGGTCAGCACGCCCCTGCAGGCCCTGCGCCCCTACAAGTGGCAGATGAACTCCGGCGTGGCGTACAAGTACGCGCCCACCGAAGGCAACCGCATCTCGGCGTACTCGGTGTACACCTGGCAGTCCGGCCTGGTCGGCCCGATCAACCAGACGCGCGCCGTGAACCTCAACTGGGATTTCATCACCGGCGAGAAGTGACCCCCGGCCGCCCCCGTTTCCCCACCGCACCGACACTCCACAGCGAGGCCCCACGATGCCCATGAACCCGTCCACCCTTGCCCGCACCCTGGGCGTCCTGAGCGTGACCGCCCTGCTGGCCGCCTGCTCGCAGCAGACGCCCGCCGCCGCCACCCCCAGCCCCGCCACCCCCGCCAGCGAGATCGCCCTGAACGCCGGGCAGTCCTACGTGAAGAACGAACTGGTCGTCGGGTACGACAGCGAGGCCAGCCTGAACGCCGCCGCCGCCAGCCTGGGCGGCACGGTCGTGCGCACCATCCCGGAAATCCGCACCGCGCTGATCCGCGTCAGCGGCGACGCCCTGAAGGCCAGCGCCCTGGCCGCCAACCTGAACGGCCTGCGCTACGCCAGCGTGAACACCGTCGTGCAGCCCGAGAAGGCCCCGACCGTCCAGCCCACCAGCCTGACGCCGCAGGCCGCCAGCGCCGACCAGATCTTCGACAAACTCCCGCAGTACGCGCTTGACCCCCGCCACCTGAACGCCAAGGTCGCCTGGGACAAGGGCCTGACCGGCAAGGGCGTGCTGGTCGCGCTGATCGACGATCCGGCCGACGTGACCCACCCGGACCTCGCGCCCAACTGGGCCGGGAAGGCCTTCGACCCCCTGGAAGCGAAGGTGTACACCGACGGCGCGGCCTGGAAGGCACACTTCCAGAAACCCGAGAACGAGCACGGCACGTACGTGTCCTCCAGCATGATCGCCGCGAAGAACGGCGAGGGCATCGTGGGCCTCGCCTACGAGGCGAAGTTCATGCCGGTCGTGATGTTCGATCCCGGCGGGTACTCCAGCTTCAACATCGCGCTGGGAGCGGTGTGGGCCACGAACAACGGCGCGCGCGTCATCAACAACTCCTGGGGCGGCGGCGTGAGCTTCGGACCGGTCAAGGACGCCTTCGACTACGCCATGTCGCGCGGCACCACTGTCGTCGCCAGCATGGGCAACTCGTACCACGACGAGTTCCAGTACCCGGCGGCGCTGCCCGGCATCATCGCGTCCGGCGCGATCGACGGCAGCAACCGCAAGGTCACCTTCAGCACCAGCGGCCGTCACATCTCCAGCAGCGCCCCCGGGCAGGACACCATGCTCGCCAACCCCACCTGGCTGGGCGGCGGGTACGCCCTGATATCCGGCACCAGCTTCTCGTCGCCGTACACGGCCGCCGTGGCCGCGCTGGTCCTGCAGAAATGCCCGGCCGCCACGCCCTACCAGGTGCGCCGCGTGATGGAGATGAACGCCAACGGCGCCATCGGCAGCAACCCCACGGGCTTCGACCGTGACACCGGCTGGGGCGGCCTGGACGCCGGGAAGATCGCGCAGACCCTCACCGACTGCGCCGCGCTGCCCGAGAAGGGCGCGAACGTGCACGTGAACCTCGCGTACGTGAACGGCAACGGCACCCAGAAGGGCCTGCTGGGCGACGTGATCCTGCGCGGCCAGGGCATGCGCGCCGGCGCGACCGACGACCCCACCCCGCTGTACGTCAGCCCCACCGACGAGAACGGCGACGTGCGCTTCAGCGAGATCAAGCCCGGCACGTACGACGTGTACGTGGCTGGCCCCGACCTGAGCGCCACCGGCGGCGCCACCGAGGACCGCGGCCGGTTCACGGGCACGCTGGTCGCCACGAGCGGCAGCACGTACTTCAAACCCGACGAGGCGCGCGTGCTGCTGCCCGCCACCTTCGTCGAAACCAACCCCACCGACCCCTACGAACCCAACGACAGCGAGGCGGACGCCAAACCCATCGCCTACGGCCAGACGACGCAGCAGGCGTACATCTACGGTCAGGACATGGACTACGACTACTTCACCTTCACGGGCGCCGCCGGTGACGCCATCAAGGCCGAGATGCTGGCCGCCGCGCAGCTGGGCGGCAAACTGGACGCCTACCTGTACCTGCTCGACAGCACCGGCAAGGTCATCGCCGAGAACGACGACCGCGGCACCCCCCGCATCGACAGTGACAGCGAGATCACCTTCACGCTGCCTGCCGCCGGCAGGTACTACCTCGTGGCGACGAGCTACAGCATCACCGAGGGCGGCGTGGACAGCGACCCCTTCAACAAGTACCGCCTGAAACTCAGCAAAACCAACTGACCGCTGCCGTCAGAGGCCCCGAACAGCGGGTGCAGGCGGAGTCGACAGACGCGCCGACTGCCCCGCGACGGGACCGAAAGCCGCTGTGAGCGCGGGTACAGCAACTCCCCCCATCCGCAACGGTGGGGGGAGTTGCCGTACCCGCGCCGGAGGGACGACGGCAGGAGCGCCGGGCACCCCGCTGGTTCGTGCGCCGGGTCATACGGACTGTCGTCTGTTTCGCCCTCCACCCGGAACGTCACCGGGTTGCCAACTCCCGGCCCGACAGTCCTCTGTGCTCCCACCCTGCGGCGCAGCCCTGCGGGTCCGCCCGGGTTGAACGGGGTTGGTCGACCGTTCAACCGGAGTCCGTAGCGAACAGGGGCGGCGGGACGCGCGGCCCGTCGCCTGAACGCTAGCCTGGGCGCATGACCTTCCCCGAGTTCACGGCCGAGCAGGCGCAGGTGGTGGCCCGCGCCGTCCACGCCATTCAGGAACACGCGCCCGAGTGCGAGGCGGCGCAGGACGTGACGCCGGGGGCGGCACTGGCCCTCTCGCAGAGCGGGTACACGCGCCTGACCGTGCCCACGGACGCAGGTGGACTGGGCGCATCCCTGGGCGTGTTCGCGCGCGCGCAGGCCAGGGTGGGCCGCGCGGACGCCAGCCTCGCGCTGATCCTGGCGATGCACGGGCACGTGACGGGCGCGGCATTCCAGGGGGGCAGCCTGCCGCCGCACCTGCTGGACGCCGTGGCGGGCGCGGGCGTGCGCGGCGAGCTGCTGAACGCCCTGGCGAGCGAGCCGGAGCTGGGCAGCCCGTCGCGCGGGGGGCTGCCGCGCACGGTGGCGACCCCGGACGGCAGCGGCTTCGAGAGTGGCCTGTGGTTCGTGACGGGCCGCAAGACCTGGAGTACCGGCGCGCGGGCGCTGCGCTGGGCGCTGGTGTCGGCCGCCACGCCGGACGGCCGGGTGGGCCGCTACTGGGTGGACCTGCGCGGTGAGGGCGTGCGCGTCGAGCCGACCTGGCAGGGCGCGCTGGCCCTGCGCGGCAGCGGCAGTCACGACGTGGTGTTCGACCGGGCGCCCGCCGCGCTCCAGGCACCGCCGGCAGCGTCTCACCCGGCGAGCAGCGCGTGGTTCTGGACGGCGGTGGCCGCCACGTACCTGGGTGTGGGTGAGGCGGCGCTGGACGCCCTGCGCCGCTACGCGCACGAGCGGGTGCCGACCGCGCTGGGCGCCCCGATCGCCACGCTGCCGCGCGTGCAGGAGACAGTGGGTCGCGTCGGGGCGCAGCTGCTGGCGGCGCGGACGCTGCTGGCACACGCGACGGCCACCTGGGACGCGCAGCCGGAGGCCGGGGCGGTCCCGCTGATCGGCGCGGCGAAGGCGGTCTGCACGAACGCCGCCGTGGACGCCACGGACCTCGCCATGCGCGCGGCCGGGGGCGGCGCCCTGACGGCCGCGCTGCCGCTGGGGAAGCTGCTGCGGGACGCCCGCGCGGGCCTGACGCACCCGCCGGGCGAGGACGCCGCCTTCACCGCGTACGGCGCGGCGCTGCTGGACGCCCCCAACCGGGCGTAGGCTTCAGCGCCAGGAGATCAGGTCGGGCGGCAGGTGGTGCGTCTCGTTGAAGGAGTCGAGGCTGACGCGCCCGCCCCCGAAGGTCAGGCGGGTGACCGAGGCGTTCTTCACGCGCCAGTTCAGGGCCAGCGCGGAGGCGTCCGGGGCGTCCAGGGCGAGGGCGACGGTCAGGCCGATCACGCCGCCGCTGGTGAAGGCCAGCACGGTCGAGCCGCCGCCCAGGCGCAGCACGTCGGCCAGCGCGGCCCGGACGCGCGCCCGGAACTCCGACCAGGGTTCGACCTGGCTATCGGTGAGGGTCCCGGCCTGCCACGCAGCCGCCAGGGCCTCGAGGTATTTCTGGAAGGCGCGGTTGCGTTCCGGGCCGCCGGTCTCCGCGGCCAGTTCGTCGGCCAGCGCCGCGAAGGCCGGGTCACGCCCGGCCAGGAGGGGGGCGAGGTGGCCGACCAGTCCGTCCCCGTCGAATTCCGCGAGGCGGGCGTCGAGGGTGGGTTCGGGCCAGCCGTCCTGATGGGCGAGCTGCGCGCTGCGCCGCTGCCTGACCAGTGGGCCGTGCAGGACGTGCGTGGGCCGCACGCCTGCCGCGTGCAGGGCCGCGCCGACCGTGCGGGCCTGCTGCTCACCCAGCGGGGAGAGGCGGTCGGTGTCCGCTTCGAACGGCGTGGCCTGCCCGTGGCGGATCAGGATCAGTTCGCTCACGCGCGGGCGTCCTGCTCCCGGATGCGCCGCCACGCCTCGCGGATCAGCCACCCGGCCTGACCGGCCAGCGGGGCGAAACGCGGGTCGCTGGTCTGCCCGGCGCGGTACCGGGCGAAGATCTGGATGACGATCACGGCCAGCTTGAAGTGCCCCAGCACCTCGTACCACGGCAGCGCCCGCTCCAGCACCGCGAGGTGCGCCTGCGGGTCGCTCGTCATGTGACGAGCAGCGCGCTCCGCGTAGCGGGCGACCAGTTCGTCGCGGCCCAGGAAGCCCGGCGAGGCCGCGCCGACCTCATTGGGTGCCCCGCCGGGCATCTCGGGCATGGTCCAGTAGGTCAGGGTCAGGCCCAGGTCCACCAGGGGATCACCCACGGTGGTCATCTCCCAGTCCAGCAGCGCCGTCACGCGGCCCGGATCGGCCGGGTCCAGCATCAGGTTGTCCAGCTTGAAGTCGTTGTGCACCAGCGTGTGCGCGCTCTCGGGCGGCGTGTGCGCCTCCAGCCACGCGATCACCAGTTCGTCGCGCAGGTCCGCCTGGGAGGGCAGGTCACCCGTGTCCCGCAGCGCCTCACGTGCGCGCCGCCAGCGACCGGCCCAGCCTGCCACCTGCCGCGCGTTGAAGCCCTCGGGCTTGCCGATCTCCCGCAGGCCCGCCGCGTCGATATCCACCGCGTGCAGGTCCGCCAGGGTGTCGGCCAGCGCGCCGGACATGCGCCGCGCCGCGTCCGGAATGTCCCGGTACTCGGCCGGCAGGCGCGTGCGCACCACCGTGCCGTGACGGCGTTCCATCAGGTAGAACGGCGAACCGATTACGGCCGGGTCCTCCACGATCAGCGCCGGGCGGGGCGCGACCGGCAGCACCGGGTGAATCTTCTCCAGCAGGTGCGCCTCACGGGTCATGTCGTGCGCGCCCTTCGGGACCGGCCCCAGCGGCGCGCGGCGCAGCACGTACTCCTGCCCGCCCCGCGCCGGATCGCCCGCCCGCACGAGGTACGTGAGGTTCGAGAACCCGCCGGGGAACTGCTCGACGCTCAGGTCGTCCACGTCACCCGCCACGTGGCCGCGCATGGCTTCCCGCAGCGCGTCCAGCGGCAGTTCCTCACCCGGCCGGACCGGAGCGGTCTCTGGGCGGGTCACGCCCGTGACTCCTCCGGGTGGCCCGCCCCGGGCTGCGCCGCGAACGCCTGCCCCTCCAGCAGTTTCATGGCCTTGCCGCGCAGGTGCCGCATCTTGCTGATCCACTCCTCGTAGTTGTTCGCCTTGTTCTGAAAGGACTTCAGGGTGCTCGGGTGGGTGGTCACCAGGAAGCCGTCGGCACGCAGGACTTCCAGGGTCTTCTCGACCAGTTCATCCGTGGTGATCGCGGTCTGCTGAAGCAGCGGCGCGTTCTGGATCATCGGCGTCCACACGCCCTCCGGGCACAGCGCGGCGACCTTGATGCCCCGGTCGCCGTACGTGATCGCCAGCCACTCCGCGAACGCCAGCGCCGCGTGCTTGGTCACGGCGTACGGCGCGGAGTGCAGTTCGGTCAGCAGGCCAGCCGCCGACGCCGTGTTCAGCAGGTACCCCTCGCCGCGCTCCAGCATGTGCGGCAGCACGTGACGGGCCGCCCACACGTGACTCATCACGTTCACGCGGTGAATCAGGTCCCAGTGCTTATCACTCGTTTCCGGTCCCTCGCCGATGGCGATCCCGGCATTCGAGCACAGCAGGTCGATACGGCCCTCGTTCGCCAGCACGTCGTCGATCAGGCCCTTGACGCCCTCCTCCTGCCCGATGTCGGCCGCCAGGAACCGCGCGCCCATCTCGGCCGCCTTCTGCGCGCCGACCTCCGCGTTCCGGTCGGACGCCACGACCACCGCGCCCTCCTTCACGAACCGCTGCGCCAGCGCCAACCCGATCCCGGACGCCGCTCCCGTCACCACAATCACTTTTCCGTTGAATTCCATGGTTTCGCTCCTCAGTGTTGTTGAATCGATGTCCCAGCGACCTGCTGGTCAGTGAAGAGCAGCCGTAACGCTCGGTCACTGCCTCGACAGCCTCTTCCAGCTTCATGTCCCACGCGGTTTAACTACAGATGACGACAGGGTACCTGATCCCTGTCACTCGCCGTCACCGAGGCGTTGCAGAAGACCAGACTTCTCAGTGAACAGCCGGGTTGCCGCCTCGGTGAACGTGAGACCGACAGGTCGGACCTTCACGCCACCGATCACCGGAATCAGCTCCACGACGCGTCCCGGCTCGTACACCTCTCCCAGGCCTTCGGGCAGAAACAGCACCCGCTCGCCGGACACCGTCTTCAGACTGACCTTCATCGACCTTCAGCCCTGACGGGCGGCGTGGCGTTTCATCTCGACTTTCGCGACGGTTTCGGTGTGCACGATGTCCGGGCCGTCCGCGAGGCGCAGGGTGCGGGCCTGGGCGTACATCATGGCCAGCGGCGTGTCCTGGCTGACGCCCGCGCCGCCGTACACCTGGATGGCCCGGTCGATGACGCGCAGCGCGACGTTCGGTGCGACGACCTTGATGGCCGCGATCTGCCCGCGCGCCTCCTTGTTCCCGACGGTGTCCATCATGTGCGCGGCGTTCATGGTGAGCAATCTCGCCTGGTCGATCTCCATGCGGGAGTGCGCGATGGCCTCGCGGACGTGCTGGTGGCCGCTCAGGGGTTTGCCGAAGGCGGTGCGCTGCCCGGCGCGTTCGATCATGAGTTCCAGGGCGCGTTCGGCCTGCCCGATCAGGCGCATGCAGTGGTGGATGCGGCCCGGCCCGAGGCGGCCCTGCGCGATCTCGAAGCCGCGGCCCTCGCCGAGCAGCATGTTCGCAGCGGGCACCCGCACGTCCCGGAAGGTCATCTGCGCGTGGCCGTGCGGGGCGTCGTCGTAGCCGAAGACGGTCAGCATGCGTTCCCTGGTGACGCCCGGCGCGTCCAGCGGCACGAGGATCATGCTCTGCTGCAGATGCTTGGCGGCCGTGGGGTCGGTCTTGCCCATGAAGATACTGATCTTGCAGCGCGGATCGCCGGCGCCGCTCGTCCACCACTTGTCGCCGTTGATGACGTACTCTTCGCCGTCACGGACGATGCTGGACTGGATGTTCGTGGCGTCGCTGCTGGCCACGTCCGGTTCGGTCATGGAGAACGCGCTGCGGATCTCGCCGTTCAGCAGCGGGATCAGCCACTGCTCCTGCTGTTCGGGCGTGCCGTAGCGGGCCAGGACTTCCATGTTGCCGGTGTCGGGCGCCGAGCAGTTGAACACCTCGGGCGCCCACCAGACGCGGCCCATGATCTCGCACAGGCCCGCGTACTCCAGGTTGTTCAGGCCCGCGCCGTACTTCCCGTCACGGCTGCTGGCGGGCGGCAGGAACAGGTTCCACAGGCCCGCCTCCTGCGCTTTCGGTTTGAGCTGGTCGATCAGCGGCAGGTGCTCCCAGCGGTTCCCGGTGTCGATCTGCCGGTGCACCTCAGCGTCGTTCGGGTAGATGTGTTCCTCCATGAACGCGGTCAGGCGTTCGCGCAGGTCGCGGGCGCGGGGGGTCACGTCGAATACGGTCATAGGGGTTCCTCCTCGGGAGTCAGGGGGCGGAAGCTGGCGCCGCCGCCCTCAATGCTGATCAGAAAGGTGCGGTACCCGGTGTTCCCGTCGCCGCGCAGCACGAGGTTCAGGGCCAGCAGGCTCTCCTGGATCGCCCCGGCCTGTTCCAGCAGCGCGGGGTCGTCGTCCTGCGCGATCAGGTGCGCGTAGCGGGCGTCCTCGTCGAACAGCACCCGGTACGGCTCGAAGGCGGGCGTGGGATTGAAGCTGGCGTCCACGGCGAACGGTCCGGCCCCGGTGACGGTCAGGGTGCCCAGGACCTCTGCGCCCCGCTCCAGGGTGTAGACGGCGCCGGGGTTCACGGCACGTCCGCGCGGGCGATGGTGCCCAGCGCCGTGGCGACCAGTTTCTCCTGCCCGCCCTGCGCGGCGTAGAGGTCGCAGCGGGTCACGGCCTGCCGTTTCCCGGCGCTCAGGACGCTGCCGCGGCCGATCAGGGTGTCGCCCTGCGCGGGCCGCAGGAAGTTGATCTTGAACTCGCTCGTCAGGACGCTCGGTCCCAGCGCGGCGGCCCCCATGAACGTCAGCGTGATGTCCGCCAGGGTCGCCTGGAGGCCGCCGTGCGCGAACCCGTGATGCTGGGTCAGGTCGGGGCGCAGCGCGAGGCTCACCTCGACCCCTTCGGGCGTGAAGCGGGTCGCGCGGGCCCCGACCAGGGTGCTGAACGGCTGGGCGTCCAGCACACCCTGCGCCATGGCGAGCATGTCGGCGGGGGCGGTCACAGGTAGACCCGGAAGACGCTCTCGGCGGTGCAGGCGGGTTTGTCGGCGCCTTCGATCTCGATGGTGTTCGCGACCGTGATCTGCACGAAGCCGGTGCCGGGTTCGGCGGACTGGAGGACGGCGCGGTTGCGCAGGCGTGCCCCGGCGCGGACGGGGGCGATGAAGCGCACGCGGTTCAGGCCGTAGTTGACGACCATCCGCGCGCCTTCGATGTGGGGGGCGCCGCCGTGGGTCATGAATTCCCCGGCCAGCAGTGAGAGGGTCAGGAAGCCGTGCGCGATGGTGCCGCCGAACGGTCCCTGCGCGGCCCGTTCGGGGTCGACGTGGATGAACTGGTGGTCGCCCGTGGCGTGCGCGAAGGCGTCGATGCGGGTCTGGTCGACGGTGATCCAGTCGGACAGCGCGACTTCCTGCCCGACGTGCGCGGCCAGCTCGTCCGGCCGGAGTCCGGCAGGCGCGGTCATACGACGCCGGCGCCGCCGTCCACGGCGATGTTCTGGCCGGTCATGTAGGCGCTGGCGTCGCTGGAGAGCAGCAGCGCGAGGCCCTTGAGGTCCTCCTGACTGCCGAGGCGGTGCATGGGCGTGGCTTCCAGGATGTTCTGCTCGCCGTACGCCAGGGTGCCCTTGGTCATCTTGGTGGGGAAGTAGCCGGGGCAGATGCTGTTCACGGTGACGCCGTGAGCGGCCATCTCGGCGGCCAGGGCGCGGGTGAAGTTCACGACGGCGCCCTTGCTGGTGTTGTACGCGACGGTGGGCGCCATGCGGGGGTCGTTGCCCTGGAGGCCGGCGACGGACGCGACGTTCACGATGCGGCCCTTCCCGGCGGGCAGCATGCAGCGTTTCAGGACGCTCTGGGTGATCAGGAACAGGCCGTTCACGTTGACGTTCATGACCTTCATCCACGCTTCGAGCGGGTGGTCGACGGTGGGTGATCCCCAGGTGGCGCCGGCGTTGTTCACGAGGATGTCGATCGGGCCGACCTCGGCGTGGATGCGTTCCACGAGGGGGTCGATGGTGTCGAACGCGCCGAGGTCGTTGGCGTACACGTGCGCGGTGATGCCCAGGCCCTGCAGGTGGGCTTTTGCCTCGTCGAGTTCGTGCTGTTTGCGAGCGGTCAGGACGACGGTGGCGCCGTACTCGCCGAGGGCCTCGGCGATCTGCAGGCCGAGGCCGCGGCTGCCTCCGGTGATCAGGGCGGTCTTGCCGGTCAGGTTGAACAGGTCTTTCAGGGCCATGGGGTCCTCCGGTTGGGAATGAATGGGGTTGCCCGGTCAGCATAGTCGAAAATTTACGTGCGCGTCAATTTTGAACGCGCGGGGATATTTTCTGCTGCCCGGCGGGGCGGGAGGGACCGGCGGGGGGCTGGCCAGATTGACTTTGCTCCTTACCTACCGTACGGTAAGGAGCGTACTTACCGACCGGTAAGTCAAGCCATCAAGTAAGGGAGATGCTATGTACCTGGCCCTGCGCGAACTCCGCCACCACCGCCTCCGCTCGCTGCTGATCGGCGGCATCGTCACCCTGATCGCCTTCATGGTGTTCATGCTCATCGGCCTCACCCGCGGCCTCGCCCACGACAACGCCGCGCTCCTGATCGAGACGCCCGCCACGCACTTCGTGACCACCCGCGACGCCGGGGGCGTCTTCACGCGCTCCTTCCTGACGCCCGACACCGTCACGCGCCTTCAGGCCGTCGCGGGACCCGATGCCACGCCCCTCGCGCAGAGCTTCGCCACCCTCAGCCGCGGCGACCGGCAACTCAGCGGCGTCCTGATGGGCGTACAACCCGGCAGCTTCATGAATCCCGCCGCCCAGCAGGGCCAACCCCTGAGCGCCGGCAGCACCGGAGCGGTCGTCGACGAATCCCTGCGGGAAGACGGCGTGACCCTCGGGGACACCCTCACCCTCAGACCCGGCGGCGAGACCCTGAAGGTCATCGGCTTCACGCGCGCCGCCCGCCTCAACCACCAGCCGGTCGTGTTCGTCACCCTGCAGCACTGGCAGACCCTGAACCCCCGCCTGCACCGCACCGTGAACACCGTCGCCCTGAACACGGAAGGTGCTGCGGCGCGCGCCGCGCAGCTGGCCGGCGTGACCGTCCACACGCGCGCCGCCGCCCTTCAGGAACTGCCCGGCTACCGCGAGGAGCAGGGCAGCCTGATCATGATTCAGGTGTTCCTGATCGTCGTGGCCGCGTTCGTGCTGGCCGTGTTCTTCTACGTCCTGACCCTCCAGAAGACGCCACAGTTCGGGCTGCTCAAGGCGATCGGGGCCAGCACCCGCACCCTGGCCGGCAGTCTCGTGGCGCAGATGATGGTCCTGAGCATCCTGGCCGTCACGGTGGCCGCGCTGGTCACGCTGGGCGCCGCCGCCCTGCTCCCGGCCGGTCTGCCGTTCACCCTGACGGTCCCCACCGTGCTGGGCGCGGCGGCGCTGCTGGTCGCGGTCGCGGCGTTCAGCAGCCTGCTCAGCCTCGGCAGCATCGCCCGCGTCGATCCGCTGATCGCCATCGGCGCCTCCACCTGACCGCCCGCGTGACCCGCCCCAGCCCCCCCTCCCCCACCAGACCGCCCAGGAGTCCCGCATGACCATCCCCCTGCCCACCCAGCCCATGCACACCCAGCCCACGCCCGCCCCGCCGCACAGCTCACTGTCCACCCCGCCCACGCTGTCGCTGCGCGCGGTCAGCAGAATCTACGGGGACGGCGACGGCACCGTCACGGCCCTGCACCCCACCACGCTCGACGTGCGCCCCGGCGAACTCGTCGCGGTCAGCGGCCCCAGCGGCAGCGGCAAGAGCACCTTCCTGGCGCTGGCCGGCGCGCTCCTGCGGCCCACCACCGGTCAGGTCCTGATCGCCGGTCAGGACGTCACGGCGCTCCCGGCCGCCGCGCGGCCCGCCTTCCGCCTGAAGCACCTGGGATTCGTGCTTCAGAGCAGCAACCTGATCCCGTACCTGACCGTGCGCGAACAGCTGACGCTGGTCACCCACCTCGCCGGTCAGGACGCCGCCGGCCGCACCCGCGCGGACGCCCTGCTGCGCACCCTGGGCCTGGGCGACCGGGCCGGGCACTACCCGGCAGCCCTCAGCGGCGGGCAGCGGCAGCGGGTGGCCGTCGCGCGCGCCCTGATGAACGACCCGCAGCTGATCCTGGCGGACGAGCCCACCGCCAGCCTGGACGGCCCGCGCGGCCGTGAAGTGGTGCAGATGCTCGCGCAGCAGGTCCGGGAGCGCGGCCGGGCCGCCGTGATGGTCACGCACGACGACCGCGTGCTGGACCTGTGCGACCGCGTGGTGCACATCGTGGACGGCCGCCTGAACTGAGGCCGGATCCCGTGATACGGACTCCGATTGAACGGGCTGCAAAGCCCGCTGGGTCCGAGCGAAGCGAGTGGGAGCTTGGCGGGTTCCGGACGTGGAGTCGGCAATCCGGTGAAGTTCCGGATTGTAGGCGAAACAAACGGAATGCGTATAACACAATCCTCACCTGACCGCCCGTGAAGCTGTGCAGCACACCCCCCCCGTTGCCGAGCGCCCTTCTGCACGCCCGGGCAATGACGGTCAGCAACACGCCGCGGGACCTCCAGCGGCACGATTTTTTCCTGTGCAGCACGCCAGAAATCCGGAACGTCACACCAGAATCCGGCTGACCCGCTCTTCATCTTCTCGGCCGTGACAGGGGTGAGACGGCCCCCGCCGCACACTGGGCCTCAGTTGCATCGCCCCCACGGACTGTCGGACGGGCAGGTGCATCAGGAGGCCCCTCATGAAACAGTTCCTGACCACTGCCCTGCTGCTCTCCGGTTCCGCCCTCGCCGTCTCCACCACCGGCACCCTCACCATCACGACCACCGTGAACGCCTCGTGCACCCTGGCCAGCGCCACGCTGAACCTCGGCAACTACAACTTCGTTTCCGGCAGCACCGGCACCGCCAACCTGGCCGTCACCTGCAACGTACCCACCCTGTTCACGGTGAGCACCAACAACGGCCAGAACTACAGCGGCGGCCTGCGGATGAAACACAGCACCCTCGACAAGTACCTGAACTACACCATGGTGACCACGCCCGTCGGGTTCTCGACCGGCGCGACGCCCCTGACCGGCGGGGACTTCACGACGAACGTCGCGGTTGCCATCACCGCCACCGGCGCCCAGGTGACCAGCGCCGGCACCTACTCCGACGTGGTGACCCTGACTCTGGAATACTGAGGGGCATGATCCGGTTCCGTTCAGAAGGCAGCGCCTCCCGGTCCAGCACCGGGCGGCGCTTTCTGCAGGCCACCCTGCTGGGCCTGCTGACACTTGGCCCGGCCGTCTCCGCGCAGGGCGCGGGATCGTTCTCGCTGAGCGTCAGTCCGACCACCCTGAACTTGGCGCCGGGCGCCCGGACGGTCAGCGTGACCGTCTCGAACTCCGGCACGCAGCCCGTCACGTTCAGCGCCCAGCTGATGGGCTGGACACAGTCCGGCACGGACGCCCTGACCCCCACGCCGGACATGATCGTCGCGCCCGCCCAGCTGACCCTCCCCGCCGGCGGGCGACAGGTGCTGCGCCTGGCGCGGCTGGGCACCCCACCCACCACCCAGCGGGCCTACCGGCTGCTGCTCACCCAGCAGCCGACCGCCGGCGCGACCGGCGTTCAGACGCTGCTGCGCCTGAGTGTGCCGCTGTTCGACGGTCCGCGCGGCGAGGCCCAGGTGAAGGCCGGGCAGCTGGGCCGCGTCCTGACCCTGCGCAACGTCGGCAGCGGCCACGCGAAACTCGGGGCGCTCGAGGCGCAACTCGCCGGCCGCTGGGTCCCGCTGGGCCTGACATACGTGCTGCCCGGCACGCAACGCTCCCTGACCCTGCCGGCCGAGGGCGCCGTGACCGGCCTGCGGTACACCGACGAGGACGGCCGCCTCCAGTCGCTGCCGATCGACCCGGTCCGTCCGTGACCTGGCGGGCCTGCCCCCTGGCCCACCTGCTGCTCACGCTGTTGCTGCTCGCGGCCCCGCCGGTCACGTGGGCCGCAGCCGCCCCGGCCACCCCGCTTCCCGCGGCGCTCGCCTGCGTGACCGTCCCGGCCAGCGAGCAACTACCGGTGGAACTGACCGACGGCCGCACCGTGCTGGGCGAGACGCTCGCCGCGCAGCTCGGCGAGCAGCTGCTGATCCTGGCGGCCGACGCGCCCCTGATCGGGCTGGACAGCAGCTGCGGCCCGCTCCTGTTCACGCCGCTGACCCTGCCGGCCGAGCTGCACCTGGACACCCTGACCCTGACCGTTCAGCCCGGCGCCGCCTTCTACGGCGAGCGGAGCGCGGGGTCGGCCACGCCCGCCACGCCGAGCAGCGGCGCGGTCCTGCACGCCAGCGTGGCGGCGCAGACGACCGCGCCGGGCAGTCTGGGCGTCAGCGGCGCCCTGCATCTGGAAGCGCAGCTGCCGGGCGGAGCGGGCCTCGTCGCGGCTGTCAGTGGCGCGGCCGTCAGCGGCGCGGCGCCTGCCGCCGTCCCCACGGCCGCCGCGCCGCCCGTCTCGGGGCAGGTCGGCGCGGCCTACGCGTACCTGCGCCGCCCCGACGCGCAGGGCGGCACCTGGGAGGCCCGGGCCGGCCTGCTGCCCGGACCGGCCGGCAGCGCCCCCGGCTTCAGCGTGCAGCGCCGGGCGCCGCGCCCGCCCACCCCGGACGTGTGGATCGAGACGGCCACCCCCGCCACGTACTCAGTGCAGCTCGGCGCGGCGGTCCTGTCCGCCGGGACCGTCCCGGCCGGCCGCACACAGCTGCGGGACCTGCCGTTCCCCGCCACGGCCGGCACCGCCACGCTGACCGTCACCGACGCCACCGGCACCCGCGAGCAGCGCCTGCCCTTCGACGCGCGCGCTGACCGCCGCGCCCCGGGCGAGGTCGAGGGACGGATCGAGTACCGGCGGACCGCCCGCGACGAGTGGGCCGCGCAACTGCGCTGGACGGCCCGCGAGGTCGAGTACACCCTGGACGGCGACCTCGGCCCGCAGGACCGGCTGGGCCTGAGCGCGCAGGGCAACCTGAACGCGGCTGGCGTGCCCGTGACCCTGAGTGCCCGCCTGACCGCCCGGCGCGAGGCGGACAGCCCGCACCTGACCGCCGAGACCGGCCTGCAGGCGGACCGGCGGGGCGTTCAGTTCGGCGCGCGCACCCTGACCGACTGGACGCCCGCCGGACTGGACCGCTGGCAGGTGCAGACCAGTGTCGGCTGGCAGGGTCCCTGGGGAGCGGCGCAGGCGCAACTCAGCGGCGGGCAGGGCCGGACCGGCCCCGAGGTGAGCGCCTCGGCCCGCACCGCCCTGCCCCGCGGGTGGCTCCCGGCCGGGTGGAGCGCGCGACTGGGCGCGACCGCCACCCGCGCGGGCGGGCAGCTGACCGGGCAACTGCTGCTCACCCTCAGCCGCGCGCAGCCGGACCTGACCGTCGAGAGCGGCGCCCGCACCGACAGCGACGGCACCCGGACCCAGCTGAGCGCGCAGGGCCCGCTGTACCTGCCGGGCTGGAACGCCTCCTACCGCGCGGACATCCGCCCGGACCCGGCCCTGACGGTCAGCGCCAGCGGCCCGGTGTCACTGCGCCTGAACGGCACGCTCGGCCCGCCCGGCACGCTGGCCGTCACGCTGGGCGGTTCGCTGGCCCTGACACCCACCCCGGACCTGCTGCCGACCGGCTTCAGCGGCGTGCTGAAGGTGCAGCTCGGACAGCCGGGAGTCCCGGTCCGCGCCAACGGGGCCCGCGCCATCAGCGACAGCCGGGGCGTGGCGCACCTGCCGTTCCTGCTCGGCCAGGAGTTCCTGGTGGTCAGCATCGACACCGAAGGCCTGCCACTGGGCGTCACGGCGCTGCGCGAGGACGTGCGCGTGGCGCTGGGCAGCGCGACCGTGCAGCTCGTGGACCTCGGTGGCGAGCTGCGGCGTGAACCGTTGCGCCGCGTGCCGGTCCCGCCCGGCGCGCAGGTATGGCTGCGCGGCCAGCCGGTCACGCTGCTCGACGGCAGTTACGTGCTGTTGCCCTCCGCGCGGGACGGCGATCCGCTGGTCGTGCTCCTGCCGGGCGGCGCTCAGCTGACCTGCGTGTGGGGACCGGCGGAGGTCCTGCCGTGCCGCTGATCTCCGCCCGGCGTGCCCGGGCCTGGCCGGCCGCGCTGTTCCTGGCCGCGCTGGCGGCCCTGGGCGGTGGAGCGCAGGCGGCCGTCACCTGCCTGCTGACCGTCACGCCCCTGTCGTTCGGGACGTATGATCCCGCCTGGCCGACCCCCACGACCGGCAGCGCGTCCCTGGGCCTGTCGTGCCGGGCGTCCCAGGTCACCGATCCGCTGAGCGTTCCGTTCCGGGTCTCGCTCGGTTCCGGTCAGCAGGGCAGTTACGCCGCGCAGGCCCTGCGGGGCAACGTGTCCGGCACGCTGAACTACCAGCTGTTCACCCCGCTGGGCGCCCGCTGGGGCGACGGGAGTGCCGGGACATCCACCGTGACGGGCACCGTCCTGCTGCCGGTCACGCTGGGAACGCTGGGCAGCGCGGTCCTGACGGTCAACGGCGTGGTCCCGGCCGGACAGCGGGTTTTTGCCGGGACGTACAGCGACACCGTGACCGTCACCGTCGAGTTCTGATCCGGACAGCCGTCTGTCCCGCCCTCCAGGAACACCACCGATCTGTCAACTCCACGTCCGGAACCCGCCCAGCTCCCACTCGCTTCGCTCGGATTGAACGGTCTTGGTCAACCGTTCAACCGGAGGCCGTATCAGTCGTGCCCGACAGGTCTGACCTCGTGCGTGAGCGTGTCGGCCTGTCCGCGTTTGAACAGGGCGCCCAGCACCAGGTACGCGACCGGCGCGGAGGCCAGCAGCGCCCCGGCCAGCCCCAGGAAGGACGGGCCGGAGTCCAGGACCGTGCCCCGGACGGCCAGAACGATGATGAAGGTGGGGAGCAGCGCGACGAGCAGCACGCCGGGCAGGCCGCCGGGCACCCGGAAGGGACGCGGCATGTCCGGCGCCTTGACACGCAGGACGATCAGCGCCGCGAACTGCAGGATCAGGGACACGCCGTACAGCAGCACCGTCGTGACGGCCAGCGTCTGGAACGGCCCGACGACCAGCAGGGCGTAGATGACGGCGCTGAGGATCACGGCCCGGAAGGGCGTGCCGTACTGCGGGTGCCGCTCGATGTAGCGGGCGGGCAGGTAGCGGTCGGCGGCGAACACGAACGGCAGGCGGGAGTTCGAGAGGATCATGGCGTTGAACAGGCCCATGGCGCAGAACATGCCGCCCAGCGCCACCCAGATGCCCAGCCAGCGGCCGCCGATGGCGCTGGCGAGTTCCGGGAAGGAGACGGTGTCGCCCCACTTGGCGTAGTCCACGCCGGCGCTCAGGCCGGCCACGACCGGCAGCAGGTACCCCAGGATCACCAGCGGAACGGCGATCAGCATCGCCTTCGGAATGACCTTCAGGGGGTTCTTGATCTCCTCGAGGATGGTGCTGATACCGTCCCAGCCGAGGTAGTTGTACATGACGATGAACAGCCCCAGGCCGAAGGCGCCGGTGACGCCGGTGTCGGGCGGCGTGAGAGGCTGCCAGAAGGGCGCGGGGTTTTGCAGCCAGCGGATCAGGGCAATGACGATCATGATGATGAACGGCACGAACACCATCGCGGCGAACACCTTGCTGGAGTCCCCGACGGCCTTCGCGCCGCGAATGTTGATCCAGGCGAAGACGGCGATCAGCGCGGCGGCGACCAGCCAGCGGGCGACCGGGTACACGTCGAGCAGGTCCATCCCGAACGCGAGTTTCAGGAAGGAACTGCTGTAGTCGGTGAACAGCGCGGCGAAACTCGCGGCGACGACCATGCCGTACAGCCACGCGGTCCAGCCCTGCACGAAGCCCCAGAAGCGGCCCAGGGCGCGTTTGACCCACACGTAGTAGCCGCCCTCGACGGGCATGGCGGTGGCGAGTTCCGTGACCATCAGCACGGTCGGGATGCTCCAGATGAAGGGGGTCAGCAGGACCAGGATCAGGGCCATGCCGGGCGCGCTGGAACCCACGAGGCTCTCGATGCCGAAGGCGCCGCCGGCCACCGTGAAGTAGATGACCATGACGACGCCCCACAGACCGAGTTTCGAGGGTGCGGGCGCGGCGGGCGGTGCGGATACGGTCATGGGAACCTCGCGGGGGGAGCGTGGGAAGCAGGGCAGGGGGGCGGCCGGGTTGGAGTGTCACGCAGCGTACGGGGCGGCCGCGCCGCTGCCTTTGGACATTCCCCCCAGCAATTGCCTGTTTTCCCTGGAGGTCTTGCACCATGGCAAGCGCTAGGGTGAGGCATGAACACTTTCGACCGGGGGTCCGCGTGCGCGTGACCGAGGCCCTGAACCTGCCGTCCCTGGGCACGGCGCGCCGGGTCGGCCAGGGGGACCTGAACCGCGTGGTGGGCGTGGCGCACGTGGTGGACGTGCCGGACACCGCCCGGTGGGTGACGCCGGGAACGTTCCTGCTGTCGACCGGTCTGTCCTGGCCGCGTGACGCGCAGGAACTCGCGGCGTTCGGGGAGGGGCTCGCGGCGTGCGAGCCGGCGGCCGTGGTGCTGGCCACCCCGCATTTCTTCACGGCGTTCCCGCCGCAGGTGGCGGCGGCGCTCGCGGCGCGCGGCATTCCGGCGCTGGAACTGCCGTACGAGGTGCCGTTCGCGCAGGTGGTGCAGGAGATCCACGCGCACGTCCTTCAGGAGCAGGCGGACGTGCTGCGGCGCAGCGAGCGCATTCACCGCGCCCTGACCCGCGCGGCCCTGAGCGGGAACCTGTCGGACGTGGCGCACACCCTGGCCGAGGGGCTGGGCCGGCACGCGGTGGTCCTGGGGCGTGACGGACTGCCGCTCACGCCAGGACCGGCGCCGGACGGGGGGGCGGCGGCGGCGGCGCTGGCGCGACCCGGAAGCCATCCGCGCGAGCTGGCCGGCGGGACGCTGGTGCCGGTGGTCCTGCGCGGAGGGCGTGAGGGGGGCGTGTGGGTGTCCGGACCAGCGGGGCGCGGGGACGCCCACCCGGGTGGGAGCGTGCCCGGCGCGGCGCAGGAACTGGCGGTCCGGGCGGCCGAGCACGCCGCGACCGTGGCGGGCCTGCTGCTGCTGGCGCAGCATGACGCCGAGGTGCGGGAGGCGCGGCTGGGGTACGCCTTCGTGGACACGGTGCTGGAGGGGCGGTTCACGGACGATCCGACCGCGCAGGAACGCGCCGCGCGGCTGGGCTTCGATCCGGACGGCGAGTACGCCGTGGGCCTGCTGGTCCTGCGTGACCCCCTGCCGCTCACGGCCGAGGGCTTCGCGGGCCGCGAGCGGGCGGCGCAGGCGTTGCGGCAGGTGCTCGGGTCGCTGGGCACGGCGCCGCTGGTCAGCGTGACCCTGAACACCGTGTGGTTCCTGCTGCCGGCCCGGCTGAGTCCGGAGCGGGTGTGGGCGCGGCTGGGCTGGCCGGCCGGGCCGCAGGCGCCCGGCGGAATGGTGTACAGCCGGGTGCGGCGCGGCGCGGCCGGCGTGGCCGAGGGGCGCGCAGAGACGCTGACGCTGGCCGCGCACGCCAGGCCGGGCCAGCTGCGGTCGTATGCGGAGGTGCTGGTGCCGCGCGCCCTGAGCGGTGACCGGGCCGCGCAGGCGGACCTGACGGGTCAGCTGCTGGGTCCGCTGGCAGCCGTGCGGGGCGGGCGGGAGTTGCGGCGCACGGTCGAGGCGCTGTGCGCCACCGCGTTCTCGCAGGTGGAGACGGCCGCGCGGCTGGGCATTCACGCGAACACGCTGCGTTACCGCATGGAACGGATCGAGGCGCTGACCGGGCGACCGCTGGCGCTGCCGGAGACCCGCAGCCTGTGGTGGCTGGCGCTGCAGCTCGAGCACCTGCAGACCTGATCCGGCCTGCGGTTGTACGGACCTCCGGTTGAGCGGGTGACCAGCCCCGTTCGGTCCGGACCCCGTCCCGCAGGAACGCCCTGTTCCTGTGCGTTTCCCACAGGGACAGGGGCGGACGGCTGTGGGTTTCCTCCGGGGTCCGGGGCGGGTGGGCCCGGTACGCTGACCCCGTCTCTCCTGACCCTGCTCCTGCCGACCCCGCACTGCCCACCCCCTGCTTCCCGTTCCCGCGGCCGCGCCCGGCGCGCCGTCCCTCAAGGAGACCCCATGACCGTCACCACCCGCACCCAGGAGCTGCTGGCCCTGCGAGCATCGGAAATCCCGCGCGGGGTCAGCCTCGCGCATCCCATCGTGGCGGCCCGCGCCGAGGGCGTGCGGCTGTGGGACGTGGAGGGCCGCGAGTACCACGACTGGATCGGCGGGATCGGCGTGCTGAACGTCGGGCACAATCATCCGGCGGTCGTGGCGGCCGTGCAGGCGCAACTCGCGAACTTCTCGCACACCTGCTTTCAGGTCACGGCGTACGAACCGTACCTGCGGCTCGCGCAGGCCCTGAACGCCCGGTTCCCTGGCCGCGGCCGGGCCAAGACGGTGTTCCTGTCGACCGGCGCGGAGGCCACCGAGAACGCCGTCAAGATCGCCCGCGCGTACACGGGCCGCCCGGCGGTGATCTCGTTCACGCATTCCTTCCACGGCCGCACCCTGATGGGCATGACCCTGACCGGCAAGAAGGCGTACTACTCGCAGAACTTCGGTCCGTTCGCGCCCGACGTGTATCACGCGCCCTTTCCGTACGAGTACCGGGGCACCAGCGTCGAGGCTGCCGTGGAGGGCCTGCGCGAACTGTTCCGCACGGCCGTGGACGCCAGCCGCGTGGCCGCGATCATCCTCGAACCCGTGCTGGGCGAGGGCGGCTTCCTGCCCGCCCCGGTCGAATTCCTCAGGGCGCTGCGCGGGCTGTGCGACGAGCACGGCATCGTGTTCATCGCCGACGAGATCCAGAGCGGCGTGGGCCGCACCGGGCACTTCTGGGCCATCGAGGCGAGCGGCGTGCAGCCGGACCTGCTGACCTTCGCCAAGAGTATCGGCGGGGGCCTGCCCATCAGCGGCGTCACGGGCCGCGCGGAGATCATGGACGCCCCGCAGACCGGCGGGCTCGGCGGCACGTACGCCGGCAATCCCCTGGCGTGCGCGGCGGGCCTCGCGGTACTGGGCCTGTTCGAGGACGGCACGCTGCTCGACCACGCCCGGCACGTCGGGGGACGCCTGCACGACGCCTTCACAGCCCTGCAGGCCGAAATCGGCGGCGTCGGCGACGTGCGCGGCCAGGGCCCCATGATCGCCCTGGAATTCGTGAAAGACCGCGTCAGCCGCGAACCCGACCCCGACCTGGCCACCCGCGTCGTCGAGGAAGCCCGGTCGCGCGGTCTGCTGCTCCTGAAGGCCGGCATGTACGCCAACGTCATCCGCGTCCTCGTGCCCGTCACCGTCACCGACGACGAACTGGGCGAGGGCCTGGAGAAATTCACGGGCGCGGTGCGGGCCGCGGCCGGCAGCTGAGGCGCGCGAGACCCTGCACCTCCCCGCCCTGTCCCTTCCCCCTCACCCCAGTCAAGGAGTTCCCCATGCCGTACATCAAGCTGAACACGCCCATTCCCGGCCCGCAGTCCGTCGCCCTCCAGCAACGCCGCGCCGACGCCGTGTCGAGGGGACTCGGGCAGGCGAACGCCGTGGCGGTGGCGTCCGCGCAGGGCTCGCTGGTCAAGGACGTGGACGGCAACACCTTCATCGACCTGGCCTGCGGGATCGGCATGATGGCGGTCGGGCACAACCACCCGCGGGTGGTGCAGGCGCTGCATAACCAGGTGGCGCAGGCGGTCCACCCGGGGGCGCTGGTCGTGAACTTCGAGGGCTACCCGGCGCTGGCCGAACGCCTGAACGCGCTGACGCCGGGCGACTTCCCGAAGAAGACGCTGCTGGCGAACGGCGGGGCGGAGGCCGTGGAGAACGCCGTGAAGATCGCCCGCGCCTACACGGGCCGCGCCGGGATCATCGTGTTCGAGGGCGCGTACCACGGGCGCACGAACCTGACGATGTCCATGACCAGCAAGTACGGGCTGTTCAAGAAGGGCTTCGGGCCGTTCGCGAGCGAGGTGTACCGCCTGCCCTTCCCGAACCCGTACCGCCCGCCGGCCGGCATGGACGCGGAAGGCTGGACCGACTGGTGCTGCTGGAACCTGGAGAACGCCCTGGTCGCGCAGATCGACGGCTCGGCCCTGGCCTGCATCGTGATCGAGCCGGTGATGGGCGAGGGTGGGTTCATTCCCACGCCCGCGCGGTTCCTGCGGAAGATCCGCGAGATCTGCGACCGGACGGGCGCCGTCATGATCGCCGACGAGATCCAGAGCGGCAGCGGCCGCACCGGGAAGATGTACGCCATCGAGCACTCGGGCGTGATCCCGGACCTGGTCATCACCGCCAAGAGCCTGGGGGCGGGCGTGCCCGTGAGTGCCGTCACGGGCCGCGCGGAGATCATGGACGCCCCGCACCTGGGCGGGATCGGCAGCACGTACGGCGGCAGCCCGCTGGCCTGCGCGGCGGCGCTGGCGGTGCTGGACGTGCTGCACGAGCCCGGCTTCATGGACAACGCCAGGACCGTGGAGCGCGTGGTACGCGAGGTCTGGGAGCCGCTGCGCGGCGAGCTGCCCATCGGGGACATCCGCGGGATCGGCGCGATGATGGTCGTGGAATTCGTGAAGGACGCCGGGACGAAGGAACCGTGGATGGAGGTCATCGCGAACGCGGTGCCGCTGGCCGTGAAGCGGGGCGTGCTGCTGATCCGCGCGGGGCTGTACTCCAACTGCATCCGCTTCCTGCCGGCGCTGGACATCCCGGAGGACATGCTGCGCGAGGCGCTGAGCGCCGTGGCGGACGCCGTGCGCGAGGCGTACGCGGCGCTGCGCGAACCGGAGGCCGTGACCGCGTGATCGGCCAGACCCGTCCGGCAGGCCGGAGCTTCCGGGACCGCGCGGTGCTGGCCGCCCGCGCGGACGGCCGCTACGTGGTCGTGCAGGCCCGCGCGGACGACACCCCGGCGCTGGAGGCCGTGCAGCGCGCCTGCTTCCCGGACCTCTCGGAGGACGAGATCGCCACGGAGGCGCACTTCCGGTCGCATCAGGCGCACTTCCCGGAGGGGCAGCTGGCGGTGCTGGACGTCGAGACAGGCGAACTCGTGGCCTCCAGCAGCGACCTGCGCATGAACGTGGATTTCGCGCACTACGCGCACCCGTACCTGCAGGAAACCGGGAACAACCTGTTCACCACGCACGACCCGCACGGCGAGTGGCTGTACGGCGCGGACATCGGCGTGCACCCCGGCTGCCGGGGGCAGGGCCTCGCCACGCTGCTGTACGGCGCGCGGCATGACCTGATCCGCCGGCTGAACCTGCGCGGGCACGTCGCCGGGGCCATGCCCAAGGGCTACGGGCGGGTCGCGGCTGACCTGAGCATCGAGCAGTACGTGATGGCAGTCATCCGCGGCGAACTCGCGGACCCGGTGCTGAGCGTGCAGCTCAGACGCGGGTACGGCGTGTGGGGCGTCATCCCGGACTACCTGGAAGACGACTCGTGCCGGAACTACGGGGTGTTCATCGTGTGGCGCAACCGGGAGTACCGTCCATGAGCACGCTGTATCACGGCGGCCCGATCCACCCCTGGGCGGACGCCCGGCGGGTGGAGGCCCTGCTGGTGCGGGACGGACGCGTGCTGCAGAGCGGCTCCCTGGCCGACCTGGACGGTCCCGGCGTCCGGCGCGTCGATCTGGAGGGCGCGAGTGCCTTCCCGGGCTTCACCGACGCGCACGTCCACGTGTGGAAGGTCGGGCAGCTCCGCACGACGTTGCTGGACCTGCGGGACGCGACCTCACTGGACGACCTCGCCGCGCGGGTGGCCGAACGGCACGCGCAGCTCCCGCAGGGCGCGTGGCTGTGGGGCCGCGGGTGGAACGAGGCGCGGCTGGGCGCTCCACCCACGCGCGAACTGCTCGACCGGCTCGCGCCGGGACGGCCGACGCTGCTCACGCGCACCTGCGCGCACATCCACGCGGTCAGCACACCCGCGCTGGAACGCGCCGGCATCCACCCCGGGACGCCCGCACCGGCCGGCGGTGAGATCGACTACGCGCGCGGGATCCTCACGGAGACCGCGTACGGCCTCGTGTACGGCGCGATGCCCGCCCCCACCCAGGCGCAGTTCGAGGCGTGGATCCTGGCCGGCCTGACCCACCTGAAGGCGCTGGGCTACACGGCCGCGACGGACCCGGCGGTCGATCCACCACTGTACGACGCGTACCGGGCGCTGGACGCCGCGGGTCGCCTGCCGATCCGGGTGAACCTGCTGTTCATCCGCCGGCCGGACGGCGGGGCCGCCACCTACCCGCTGCCGGAGAGGTATCTGTCGCCGATGCTGCGCTGCGACTCGGTGAAGTTCTTCCTGGACGGCGGCCTGAGCGGCGCGACCGCGGCCGTCAGCGTGCCGTTCCGGGAGACCGGCACGCGCGGCGTGCTGCGCTTCGACACCGCCGAACTGTACGAACTGGCCCGAGAGGCGCACGTGGCGGGCCTGCGCATCGGCGCGCACGCCATCGGGGACGTGGCCCTGACGCAGCTGCTCGGCGTGTACGCGCGGCTGGCGCGCGAGCATCCCGCAGGGCCGCGGCACCGCATCGAGCACTTCGGCCTGCCGGACGCCGGGCACCTGCGCGCCGCGCGTGACCTGAACGTGATCGTGGTGCCGCAGCCGGTGTTCCTGCATGAACTGCGCGCCAACTACGACCGCTACGTGCCCGGCGAACTGGCCGGGCAGGTGTTCCCGCTGCGGGCCATGTTCGACGCGGGGCTGGACGTGGCGTTCTCGTCGGACGGGCCGGTCGTGCGGGAACTGCGGCCCCTCGCCGGGCTGGCGGCGGCGGTGGCCGAGCCGTACGTGCCGGGTCAGGCGGTCACGCTCTCCCAGGCGCTCGGGGCGTACACGCGGGGCGGCGCGGTCGCGCACGGGGACGATCAGCAGCGCGGGACACTGGACCGCGGGAAGCACGCCGACCTCACTATCATCGGAGGCGATCTCTTCAGCACCGACCCTCACGCCTGGCCGGACCTCCCGGTCCGCGGGGCCGTCGCCCCGACCGCCTGATTCCATTCCCTGCCGATTTCTTTCCGCCCCCGGAGGCCCCATGACCACACTCCTGAACGATCCCGTCACCCGCTCCAAGGCCTACTTCGACGGCGGGTGGCACGCAACGCCGAAGACCTTCGAGGTCATCCACCCCGGCACGCTGGAACCCATCGGTTCGGTGGCCGACTGCAGCGCCGACGACGCCCGGCGGGCCATCAACGCCGCCGAGGCCGCCCTGAAGGAGTGGCGGCGCGTCAACCCTTACCGGCGCGGCCAGATCCTGCGCCGGTGGCATGACCTGATGTTCGTCCACAAGGAAGAGCTCGCGCGGCTGATGACCCTGGAGATGGGCAAACCCATCACCGAGACGCGCGGCGAGGTGCATTACGCCGCCAGTTTCATCGAGTGGTGCGCCGAGGAAGCCAGCCGCATCGGCGGCGAGCGCGTGCCCAGCCGCTTCGATCACAAGCGCGGCTTCACCAGCAGTGAACCCGTCGGGATCGTGTACGCCGTGACCCCTTGGAACTTCCCGGCCGGCATGATCACCCGCAAGGCCGCGCCCGCCCTGGCCGCCGGCTGCGTCATGATCCTCAAACCGGCCGAGCAGAGCCCCATGACGGCGCTGTACCTCGCGGAACTGTGGCTGGAGGCCGGCGGCCCCGCCAACACCCTGCAGGTGCTGCCCACCAACGACGCCCCCGCGTTCAGCGCGCCGTTCATGGAAGACGAGCGCGTGCGCAAACTGACCTTCACCGGCAGCACCGCCGTCGGGCGGCTGCTGTACCAGCAGGCCGCGAAGACCGTCAAGCGCGTCAGCCTGGAACTCGGCGGACACGCCCCGTTCCTGATCTTCGCGGACGCGGACCTGACCAGAGCCGCGCGCGAGGTGGTCGGCAGCAAGTTCCGCAACGCCGGGCAGACCTGCATCAGCACCAACCGGGTGTACGTGCAGCGCGAGGTCGCCGGGGAATTCACGGCCATCCTCTCGAAACTCACCGGGGAGCTCGTGCTCGGCGATCCGCTGCAGGACGGCACGGGGGTCGGCCCGGTCGTCGAGCAGGCGGGGCTGGACAAGGTGCGGGCGCAGGTCGAGGACGCCCTGGCGCGCGGCGCGAGGGCCACCGTGGGCGGCACGCACAAGGAGGGCCTGTACTTCCACCCCACGGTCCTCACGGACGTCCACCCGGACTCCCTGATCCTGCGGGAGGAGACCTTCGGCCCGGTGGCGCCTGTCGTGGTGTTCGACACCGAGGAGGAGGCGCTCGCGCTGGCGAACAACTCCGAGTACGGCCTCGCCGCGTACGCGTACACCCGTGACCTGTCCCGCGCGTTCCGCGTGGCGGAAGCGCTCGAGTACGGCATCGTCGGCATCAACGACGGGGGGCCCAGCGCCGCCGCGCCGCAGATGCCCTTCGGCGGGATGAAGAACAGCGGCGTGGGCCGTGAAGGCGGTCACTGGGGCCTTGAGGAGTACCTGGAAACCAAGTACATCAGCATGGGGCTCTGATCCGGACGCCGGAGATTCCCTCCGTGGAGGGAGTTCCGGTCATCCGGCGTCCGTGTCACCCGTGCACCGTCAACGGCACCGGGTCACGCGCGCAGCGTCACTCCTGCGGCTGGCTCTGTTCGGCGCGGGCCGGGTACAGGACCGGCACGGTCAGCAGGGGCACAGCGATGGCCAGCACGGCGAAGAGGAGTTCCATGTCCACAGTGTGCCTGCCGGTATCGCGCGGCTGATGACAGGCACCTTGACGCCATCTGGAGCGGAACTTGAGCGGGGGTCAAGGTGCCCTTAGGGTCACCGAGAGTCGGTTCTCATACGGACTCCGATTGAATGACTTTGTAAGCCATTCAATCGGAGTCCGCATCAGCTGAAGTGGGTGTCGTGCCGCAGCCGCGGCTTCGTCTCGGGACGGGGATCGGCGTCCGGTATGGGCAGGAAGTCCCCGTGCGGGTCCCGTGGACCGCGCCAGCTCAGGTAGGCGCAGTACAGCCCTAAGCCTGTTCCCAGCAGGACCTGAACGGTGATTCCCCACAGCAGCAGTTGCGCGAACATGCTTCATGCTGAACGAACCACCCTGACAGTCTCCTAACAGACCGGCCGGTCACCTGCCCTGCCCGCGTCGTCCCGGGGCCGGATGCGCCTCCTACCGCCTCCCGCGAGGGGACCAGCGCTGTCCGGCGACACCTGATACCGACTCCGTTTGAATGGCTGACAAAGCCGTTCAATCCGAGCGAAGCGAGTGGGAGAAAACCGGGTTCCGGACGTGGCGTTGACAGATCGGTGGTGTTCCGATCTGTTAACGAAACAAACGGAATCCGTATGATACCGACTCCGATTGCATGGCTTACAAAGCCGTTCAATCCGAGCGGATGCGACTCGGAGAGCTGCTCCGCAGAGAAGGAGCTGGGCGGGTTCCGGACGTGGAGTTGACAGATCGGTGGTGTTCCGGGGCGTGAACGGAACAGACGGCAGTCCGTATCAGCGCTGCCCGATCAGAACCAGTCCGTGTGCATGTCGGTGGTGGTCCGGTCGGCGCTGGCGAGCAGGTCGGCGTGCGCCCGCACCTTCGGGAGTTCGTGCGTGGCGTAGAAACGCGCGGCGTGCCGTTTGCCCTGGTAGAACGGCTGGTCGCCGGGGCGCGCGCCGGGCAGGGCGCGGGCGGCGGCGGCGGCCTGACGCAGCCACATCCACCCGACGACGGTGTGGCCCAGCATTTCCAGGGCGCTGTTCGCGTTCGCCAGCAGCAGGTCCGGGCCGAGTTCGGCGGCGCGGGGCAGCAGGGCGCCCAGCGCGGCCGTGCACTGCGTGACGGCGGTACGCAGCGCGGCGCGGATCTCGTCGAGGCCGTCCAGGTCGTCGCTGGCGTTCAGGTCCGCCTGGATGCGTTCCAGCAGCACGTTCAGGCCGCGCCCGCCCGCCTGGGTGAGTTTGCGGCCCAGCAGGTCGTTGCCCTGGATGCCTTCCGTGCCCTCGTGGATGGGATTGAGGCGGTTGTCGCGGTAGTACATCTCGACCGGGAAGTCGCGGGTGTACCCGGCGCCGCCCATGACCTGAATGGCGTCGCTGAGGGCCTCCTGGCTGTACCGGCTGGGCCAGCTCTTCACGATGGGGGTCAGCAGGTCCAGCAGCAGGCCGGTGTCGGCGCGCTCTGCTTCGGGGCCGGTCTGGAGGTCGTCCACGAGGCGGCTGGCGTACAGGCCCAGCGCCAGGCCGCCCTCCACGAAGGCCTTCTGCCGCAGCAGCAGGCGCCGGACGTCGGCGTGCTCGATGATCGGGACGGGCGGCGCGTGCGGGTCCTTGTTGCTGGCGTGGCGGCCCTGGCGGCGGTCGCGGGCGTACTCCAGGCTGGCGAGGTACCCGGCGGTGCCGAGCATGACGGCGCCCATGCCCACGCCGATGCGGGCCTCGTTCATCATGTGGAACATCTGCGCCAGGCCGCGCCCCGGTTCGCCGACGAGCTCGCCGACCGTCTGCCCGCCCTCGCCGAAGTTCAGGAGGGTGTTGGTGGTGCCGCGGTAGCCCATCTTGTGGTTCAGGCCCGCCAGGACGACGTGGTTGCTCTCGCCGACGCTCCCGTCCGCCTGCACGCGGTAGCGCGGGACCAGGAACAGGCTGATGCCCTTCACGCCGGCCGGTCCGCCCGCGATGCGGGCCAGGACGAGATGCACGATGTTCTCGCTCAGTTCGTGCTCGCCGCCGGAGATCCACATCTTGGTGCCGCTGATGGCGTACGTGCCGTCAGCGAGGGGCGTGGCGGTGGTGGTGATGTCGGCCAGCCCGGAGCCGGCCTGCGGTTCGCTGAGGGCCATGGTGCCGAACCAGCGGCCTTCCAGCAGGGGCAGCATGTACCTGCGCTGCTGTTCGGGTGACGCGAAGATGCGTTGCAGGTTGGCGTTCCCGATGGTCAGGAAGGGGTAGCCGCTGCTGCCCACGTTCGCGGCCTGGAAGTGCGCCTGCACGGCCTGCATGACCACCCACGGCAGTTGCAGGCCGCCGAGGTCCTCGTCGTGGTGGGCGCTGAAGAACCCGGCCTCGCGGAAGGCGCGCATGGCGTCCCCGACGGCGGCCGGGAGTTGCACGCGGCCCCCCACGACGTGCGGTTCGTTCAGGTCGCCCTCGCGGGTGTGGTTGGCGAAGTACCGGTCGGCGACGGTGTACGCGACGTTCAGGATGTCCTCGTACACCTCGCGGCTGTGCTCCGCGAAGCGGGGGCGGGCGGTCAGGGCCTCGGTGTCGAGGGCCTCGAACAGCTGGAATTGCAGGTCGCGTCGGTTCAGGAAGGGGGCCATGCGGGTCACTCCTCGGGTGCAGGGAAGGGGGATGGGGTCGGGCGAACGGGCTCCGCCGGTCGTGGGCCGCCGGTGTCCCGCGCTGCCGTGAACCGCGATCTGTGAATACCCAGAGCCTACCGACCGTGAACGTGCACGTCAACTTTGAACGTGCGCGTCAAGTTGACCTAAGATGGGCGCACGGCCTCAACCCACCCCACCCCTTTCCCCTGGAGGAACCCCCATGCGCGCCCTGACCTGCACTGCCTTCGACCAGCCCGAAACCCTGACCGTCCTCGACACGCCCACCCCCGCCCCCGCGCCCGGTGAGGTGACCATCGAGGTGCACGCCGCCGGCGTGAACTACCCGGACGCGCTGATGGTCATGGGCCAGTACCAGGTGCGCCCGCCGCTGCCGTTCACGCCGGGCGCGGAGGCCGCCGGGATCATCACCGCTGTCGGCGAGGGCGTGCGCGGCCTGAGTGTGGGCCAGCGGGTCGCGGCGTTCACCGGGACCGGCGCGTTCGCCACGCACCTGAACGCCCCGGCCGCTGCCGTCATGCCCCTGCCGGACGGCATGGACCTCGGCGTGGCCGCCACGCTGCCCCTGGCGTACGGAACGGTCATGCACGCCCTGATCGACCGGGGGCAGGTCAGGGCCGGCGAGACGCTGCTGGTCCTGGGGGCCGCCGGGGGCGTGGGACTGGCCGCCATCATGATCGGCAAGGCACTCGGCGCGCGCGTGATCGCCGCCGCCAGCACCGATGAGAAACTCGAACTGGCCCGCCAGCACGGCGCGGACGAGGTCATCAACTACGAGCAGACCGACCTGAAGGACGCCCTGAAAGCACTGACCGGCAAGCAGGGCGTGGACGTCATCCTCGACCCCGTCGGTGACCGCTGGGCCGAGAGTGCCTTCCGCAGCGTCGCGTGGGGCGGGCGGTATCTCGTGATCGGCTTCGCGGGCGGCGAGATCCCGCGCCTGCCGCTGAACCTGCCGCTGCTGAAGGGCGCGTCGGTCGTGGGTGTGTTCTGGGGCGAGTTCGCGCGCCGCGACCCCGCCGGGAACGCCCGCAACCTCGCCCGGCTGGCCGGCTGGGTCATGGACGGCACGGTGCGGCCGCTGGTCAGCGAACGCTACGCCCTGGAGGACGGCCCGCGCGCCATGCGGGACCTGCTCGAGCGCCGCGTGACCGGTAAAGTGATCATCACGCCGTGACCGACCCGACCCCACCCCAGCCCGACCCGACCCCGACCTTCTACACGACCGCCGAACTGGCCCGCGAGGCCGGCGTCACCCGCCGCACCGTCATGCACTACGCGGAACTGAACCTCCTGACGCCCGATCAGGTGACCGCGTCCGGCCGGGCACTGTACGGCCCGTACTCGCTGCGGCTGCTGCGCGACCTGATCGACCTGCGCGCCCTGGGCATGACCCTGGAGGAAGCGCGGGACATGGTGATCCTGCGCCGCGCCACGCACGACATCCACGGCCACTACCGCCGCGACTGGACCCGCGCGGACATTCCCCTGGACGACACCCGCCTGAAAGCGCTGCACACCCGCCTGCGCGCCATCAACGCGGCCTTCGAGCGGCAGGCGAACAACATGGCCCGCTTCGACCGCTGGCTCACCAAACGCTTCACCGGGGGCGACCTGCCCGACGCGACCCCCGACCCGGACGGGTAATACGGACTCCGATTGAATGGGCTGCAAAGCCTGCTGGGTCCGAGCGAAGCGAGTGGGAGCTGGGCGGGTTCCGGACGTGGAGCCGGCAATCCGGTGAAGTTCCGGATTGTCGGCGCAACAAACGGAATCCGTATGAGGCGTGCCCCCGGCGGCCCCTGAACCTGGCCGTCAGTCGTCCCAGCCGGCCAGGATCTTGTCGAGCGTGATGGGGAAGTCGCGCACCCGGACGCCCGTGGCGTTGTACACGGCGTTCGCGACGGCCGCGCCGACGCCGCTGATCCCCAGTTCCCCGAGGCCCTTGGCGCGCAGGGGACTGGACGCGTCGTCGAGTTCGTCGAGGAAGATCACGTCCATGTCCGGGATGTCCGCGTGGACTGGCACGTGGTACTCGCCGAGGTCGTGGTTCACGAACAGGCCCAGGTCGTGGTCGACGTGCAGTTCCTCCATGAGCGCCGAGCCGATGCCCATGGTCATGCCGCCCAGGCACTGGCTGCGGGCCGTGATGGGGTTCAGGATGCGCCCGGCCCCGACGACGCTCAGGGCGCGGTTCACGCGGATCTCGGCGGTGTGGGCGTTCACGCGGACCTCCACGAAGTGCGCGCCGAAGCCCGCCTGTGCGAACTGCTCGTCGAGGTCGCCGTAGGTCATGCTGCCGTTGGCACTCACGCCCTCTCTGCCGGCGAGGGCGCTCAGTTCGGTGCATTCGGCGCCCTGCCAGACCTTGCCGTTCCGGAACACGGCGTTCGCGTGGGTGTACCCGGCCTTTGCCGCGAGGTCGCGGCGCAGGGCGTCGCACGCGGCGTACACGCCGGCGGACGCGCTGTTCGCGCCCCAGGAGCCGCCGGAGCCGCTGGACGCCGGGTACTCGCTGTCTCCGAGGCGCACCTGCACCTGTTCCAGGGTCAGGCCCAGCATCTCGGCGGCGACCTGCCCGAGGATGGTGTAGCTGCCGGTGCCGATGTCGGTCATCTGCGTCTCGACGGTCAGGGTGCCGCCGGGTTCCAGGCGGACGGTCGCGCCGGACGGTTTGACGAGGTTCGTGCGGAACGCGGAGGCCACGCCGTACCCGATCAGCCATTCGCCTTCCTGTCGTTCGCGGGGCGTGCGGGGGCGGCCGTCCCAGCCGAAGGCCCTGGCGCCGGTCCGCAGCGCCTGCGCGAGCTTGCGGGACGAGAAGGGCCGTTTCGGGCCTTTCTCCGGGTCGAACGGCACGTCGTTCATCAGGCGCAGTTCGACCGGGTCCAGGCCCAGTTTCTCGGCGAGTTCGTCCATCGCGCCCTCGAGGGCGAGCATCCCGACGGCCTCGCCGGGGGCGCGCATGGACGCG
Organism: Deinococcus depolymerans; assembly: GCF_039522025.1. Taxonomy (NCBI): domain Bacteria; kingdom Thermotogati; phylum Deinococcota; class Deinococci; order Deinococcales; family Deinococcaceae; genus Deinococcus; species Deinococcus depolymerans. The sequence continues at coordinate 243,683 of NZ_BAAADB010000004.1, forward strand.
CCGGGCGGCAGGTCCAGTTCGGACTGGCGGGTGCGGATCTGGCGGTTCGGGCCGGCGTACAGGTACTTCGTCTGTTCGCAGGCGGGTTCGCTGTCCCCGCCGGGCAGGTTGCCGGTCCAGGTGTCGTGCCCGACCGCCGAGAGGTTCCCCGCGCGGTCCGCGCCGAGCCGGACGCGCTGGATGGTCGCGGCGCGGTGCGAGGTGTTGTTGAAGATCAGCGGGCGTTGCAGCGCCGTCTTGACCGGACGGCCCAGCACCCGCGCGGCGGCGGCCGACAGCACGGCGTCCGAGAAGAACAGCAGTTTCGTGCCGAAGCCGCCCCCCACGTACGCGCTGATCACGCGGACGTTCTTCTGCGGCACCTTCAGCGTCATGGCCAGCCCCCGCCTGACCCAGTGGACGACCTGATGCGCGGTGTGCACGGTCAGCCCCTCGCCTTCCCAGTGGGCGATCGTGGCGTGCGGTTCCATCGGTGCCTGCGACTGGTCCGGCGTGGTGTAGGTCAGGTCCACGGTGACGGCCGCCTCGTCAAACGCCCGGTCGAAGTGCCCGACCACGCTGTCGGCCGCGTCGTCCGGTTCCTCGCCGCTGTCCACCGTGTCCGCCAGCGTGAACTGGCCGGGCGTGACCTCGTACTCCACCTCGATCAGGCTGGCGGCCGCACGCGCCTGCTCGAAGGTCTCCGCAACCACGAACGCGACGGCCTGGTGGTAGTGCCGGACCTCGGGGCCGGCCAGTTGCGGCGAGGCGTCCTCCTGCTGCGGGACGGGCGTGTCCGACGCGCCCTGCGCGGGCATGTTCTCGTGCGTGAGGACCAGCAGCACGCCCGGCGCGGCCTCGGCGGCGGCCGTGTCGATGGACCTGATCTTCCCCCTGGCGATGCCCGCACCGAGCACGAAACCGTACGTGGGCGCCTCGGGCAACTGGTACTCGTAGGCGTACGGCGCCTGCCCCGTGACCTTCAGCGGCCCCTCGAGGCGGGTGTGCGGGCGCGTGACGACGCGCTCCTGATCGATGGGGTTGGGTGTGGCGGGCTGGTCGAACTTCATTTCTCCTCCCCGGAGGCCTGCGCCAGCACGGCGCTCAGGGTGCGGCGCAGCAGCGGGATCTTGAAGGCGTTCTGTTCGGTGGGGCGCGCGTCCGCGAAGGCCGCGTCGATCACGGCGCGGGCACGCGCGTCCGGTTCAGCGCCGGCGCGGGCCGTCTCGGCCTCCTCCACACGCCAGGGGCGGGGCGCGACGCCACCGAACGCGAAGCGGGAGTCCCGGCCGTTCAGGACCGCCGCGACCGACACGAGCGCAAAGGCGTACGACGCGCGGTCGCGGACCTTGCGGTACACGTGCGTGCCGCCGGGTGGGGGCGGCAGCGTGACGCCCGTGATCAGCTCACCGGCCTCCAGCGTGGTTTCCAGGTGGGGCGTGTCGCCCGGCAGGCGGTAGAAGTCGTCCAGCGCCAGGGTGCGCCCGGTGCCGTCGGCCTTCAGGGTGTTCACGGTCGCGTCGAGTACGCGCAGCGCGACCGCCATATCGGACGGGTGCTGCGCGATGCAGGCGTCGGACGTGCCGATCACGGCCAGCGGGCGGCTCAGGCCGGTCAGGGCCGCGCAGCCGCTGCCGGGCTCGCGCTTGTTGCAGGGCAGGTTGGTGTCGTAGAAGTACGGGCAGCGCGCCCGTTGCAGCAGGTTCCCGCCGGTCGTGGCCTTGTTGCGGATCTGACCGGACGCCCCGGCCACGATGGCGCGTGACAGCACGGCGTAGTCGGCCTTCACGCGCGGGTGGCTGGCGAGGTCGGTGTTCGTGACGAGCGCGCCCACGTGCAGGCCGCCGTCCGCCGTGTCCGTGACCGCGTTCAGTTCCAGCCGGTTGATGTCCACGAGGTGCGCGGGCCGCTCGATGTCCAGCTTCATCAGGTCGAGCAGGTTCGTGCCGCCCGCGATGAACTTCGCGCCTTCGGCCAGGGTCGCCCCGGCGGCGGCCTGGGGCGTGAGCGCCCGCTCGTACGTGAAGGCCCTCACTGCCCCTTCTCCGGCTGCGCAGTTCCGTTCTGGGCGGCGTGAACCTCGCTGACGGCCGCGATGATGTTCGGGTACGCGGCGCAGCGGCAGATGTTCCCACTCAGTCGCTCGCGCAGTTCCTCGGCGCTGAAGCTCACGTCGTCCAGGTCGGCGGTGACGTGACTGGGCACGCCGCGCGCGATCTCGTCGAGCGTTCCCACCGACGAGCACAGCTGTCCCGGCGTGCAGTACCCGCACTGGTAGCCGTCGTGCCGGATGAAGGCGTCCTGGAGCGGGTGCAGGGCGTCGGGCGTGCCCAGGCCCTCCACGGTCGTGACGGCCTGCCCGTCGTGCATGACGGCCAGCGTCAGGCAGCTCAGGAGGCGGGTGCCGTCGACCAGCACGGTGCAGGCGCCGCACTGTCCGTGGTCGCAGCCTTTCTTGGTGCCGGTCAGGTGCAGGTGCTCGCGCAGGGTGTCCAGCAGCGTCACGCGCGGGTCGAGGGTCAGGGTGCGCGGCACGCCGTTGACCCTCAGGGTCACGGGCAGCTGGGGAGTGCTGGGGGTCATCTGGATGGTCCTCCGGGAAATGGTGGGGAAGGGGGGGCGGGTAGCGTCCGTGGCCTGCGCTCCGCAGCATGCGCGGGCGGCCTGGGCCGCCATGACGGAGTTTCGTGAAATCCGGTTCATGGTCGGGCAGCGACTGGCGGCGTGGACGGTCCCCGTTTCATTTGCGGGTCCCGGCGGCGTTCAGGGTAGTTGGCTGGAACTAGACTTTGTTGGCGAATTCAATAGACCTCCTGCGAAAGTCCCCCGCTACCCTGCGTGAGTGAGCCACGACCGTCTGGAACGCCTCCGACAGCCCAACCGCACACGCTTCAAACGGCACACCGGGATCTACCCCGAAACCTTCGCCGAGATGGAACTCGTCCTGGACCAGCGAGAACGCTCCAAGAAAAAGTCCGGTCGACCCCCCGCCCTCGACGCGAGTGAACAGCTCCTCCTTACCCTCGAATTCTGGCGGGAATACCGCACCTTCGCTCACCTCGGCCACGACTGGAACATTCACGAAACCACCGTGCAGCGCACGGTGGAACGCGTCGAAACCGCCCTGATCGGGAGCGGAGAGTTCCGACTTCCTGGCCGCAAGAGCCTGAAACGGGAAGAGAACGTCTTCCAGATCATCGCCGTGGATGCCGCTGAAACCCCCTGTGAGCGGCCGACCAGCCAACAACGCCGCTGGTACAGCGGCAAGAAGAAACGACACACCCTGAAAACGCAGGTGGTGATCAACGTGTCCACCCGCATGATCCTGTGCGTCGCCACCGCCTTCGGGTCCATGCATGACCTCACCCTGTTCCGGCAGTCGGGCGTCCAGATCCATCCAGAGACGGCGCTGATCGGCGATGCCGGCTACCAGGGCATTCGGCAGCATCACGGTCACTCGGTCACACCACACAAAGTGACGAAGAAAGCGCCGCTGACCCCTGAACAGCGTCAACAGAACCGGGAACTGGCGTCGACCCGCCTGCGGGTCGAGCATGTCATTCGGTGTCTGAAGATTTTCCGCGTGCTGAAGGACATGTACCGTCACCGGAGGCGACGCTTCTCCTTACGCGTCAATCTCATTGCGGCGGTGTGCAACCGCACCGTTGCCAGCGTGGCGTGACTTTCGCAGGAGGTCTATTGCTGACCGGCTGGGACGCAATTTGATGATTTCTGCTCCAGGTTACAGCCGAGGCAGCAAGAGAGCGGCAGCGTGGATCGTCACAGATCCACGCTGCCGCTCCCGATATCCGTGACCAGCGGCCCTTCGTTCCACTTCACGCCCGCTGCAAGGAGAGCCCCGACACTCCGCAGATGAAGCCAGAAGGTGAGTGCCGGTCCAGTTTCACTGGGACGGGGGCGGCGCAGCTTCCTGATGTTCACGTGCGGCCTGACGGGCCAGCTGCCCGACGGTCAGGCCCTGCACGACGATGCTGAACACCACGACCACGTAGGTCATGACCAGAAACAGATCCCGCGCCGGGCCGGCCGGGACGGTGAAGGCGAGCGCCACACTGATCGCGCCGCGCAGGCCGCCCCACACCATCAGTCGGCGCGTCACCGGTGGAAACGCCGTGCGGCGTCGCAGCAGCAGGTACGGTCCCTGCACGCTCAGCACCCGGGCCAGCAGCACCAGCGGGATGGCCAGCAGGCCCGCCAGGAGCGCCTGCCCACTGAACGTCACGGCCACGATCTCCAGCGCCAGCAGCGCGAAGAGCGCGATGTTCAGCACCTCGTCGAGCAGATGCCAGACGCTCTCGAACTTCTCCCGGCTGGACAGGGCCGCCGGGCGCCGCTCGGTCAGGGAGCCGACCAGCAGGCCCGCCGCGACGGCCGCCAGTGGGGCAGACACATGCAGGTGCGCGGCGGCCGCAGTCGCGACCAGTACCAGCCCCAGGGTGATCAGCACCTCCGTCACGAAGTCATTCACGGCGCGCAGCGCCAGATACCCCAGGAGCCCCAGCAGGCCGCCCAGCAGGAGGCCGCCGGCAGCTTCCTGCAGGAAGAACAGCGTGACCCCGGACCAGCCGGCGGCGGCGTGTTCCCCCTGCCCGGTGGTGGCCAGGGCGGCCAGCACCGCGAACGCCACGACGCCCACGCCGTCATTGAAGAGACTCTCGCCGGCCACGAGCGTCTCGATGCGCTTGGGCACCTGCGCCTGCTTGAGCATGCCCAGCACCGCGACCGGGTCGGTGGGGCTGATCAGCGCGCCGAACAGCAGGCACAGCACCAGCGGCACGGAGAGCCCCAGCGCGCCCAGCAGCGCGAACGTTCCCAGCCCGACCAGTGCGATGGACAGCGCCGTACTGAGCAGCGCGAACGCCAGCACCGGCCCCCGAAGCGCCCACAGGGCGTGCGAGTTCACGCCGAGGGCACCCGCGAACAGCAGGAACGACAGCACGCCCTGGAAGACGAACTCGTCGAACTGCACGCTGCGCACGGCGTCCACGGTGGCCAGGGCCGCCGGGACGCCCGCGCGGGCCAGCAGGAGCAGCAGCAGACTCACCAGCAGGCCCCCCACCGTCACGCCGATACTGGCGGGCAGTTTCAGGAACCGGGCGTTCAGGAACGCCAGGGTGGCCGTCATGGCCACCAGCACCGCACTCAGGTCCAGCAGATTCACATGACCCCCAGCCGGTTCGCGCCGTAGAACAACCCGATCGCCAGCAGCACCGTGATCACCGTGATCGGCGTCGCGTACCGCATGAAGCCCCCGAAGCTGATCGGGTGACCCTCACGCGCCGCGATGTCCGCCACGACGATGTTCGCCGACGCGCCGATCAGGGTGAGATTCCCGCCCAGACACGCCCCGAGACTCAGGGCCCACCACAGCGGATCGATCCGGGCGCCCAGCGTGCCTTCCAGCTCGCGCAGGACGCTGGCCATGCTGATCGTGAACGGGATGTTGTCCACGAACCCGCTGATCAGCGCGCTGCCCAGCCCGATCAGCAGGATGCCGGTGCCGACGTCCCCACCCATCGCGGTCGTCAGGGCCGACGCCACCTGCTCGAAGACGCCGGTGTGTTCCAGGGCCCCGACCACCACGAACAGCCCCATGAAGAACAGCAGGGTGGCCCATTCCACCTGTTCGAACAGGGCCACCGGGTCCAGATCCGCGATCAGCAGCAGGAACGTGCTGGTCGTCAGGGCGATCAGGCCGGCCTCCAGGCCCAGCGGGTGGCCCACCATGAACAGCAGCAGGGTCACCGCGAAGACGGCCAGGGCCTGCGTCATCAGCCGGCGGTTCACGACCGGGGTCGGCGCGTCCTGAAGAGCGGCCTGTAAGCGGTCGGCCGCCGCGAAGCCCTTCAGGTCACCACGCCGGGTCATCAGCACCTGCATCAGGGCGATCCCGGCGACGCACGCGACCACCGCGAACGGCGCGACGTTCACCAGGAAGTCCCCGAAGCCCTTGCCGGCCACCGAGCCAATGATGATGTTGGGTGGATCACCGACCAGCGTGGCGGTGCCGCCGGTATTGCTGGCCAGAATGATGGCGATCAGGAACGGGACGGGTCTGAGGCCCAGGCGCGTGACGACGGTCACCACCAGGGGCGCCATGAACAGCACGGTGGTCACGTTGTCCAGGAACGCGCTGAACAGGGCGGTCAGGCCACTGAAGATCCACAGGACGCGGACCGGCTCGCCGCGCGTGAGCAGCAGCGCCCGGCGCGAGACGAGGTCGAAGAAGCCGCTGCGGCTGAGCACGTTGACGATGTTCATCATGCCGAACAGCAGGAAGAGGGTGTTGAAGTCGATGGCGCCCCACGCCTGATTCGGGGCGAGCAGGCCCAGCAGCATGACCGCGCAGGCGCCCAGCAGGGCCGCCACGGTCCGGTGAACGTATTTCTCCGCGAGGATCAGGGCGTACGTCGCGATGAACAGGCCGGTGGCCAGCGGCGCCTGCCACGCGGCGGGCAGGTTGAAGAGGGTGCTCTCGTGCATCAGTGCCCCCGCACGAGCAGGCCCAGCACGGTGGCGATCCCACCGGCGAGGGCGAGCAGCCCGAACAGCATCAGGAGCATGTGACCGAGGGCGCGGCCAGTCGGTTCGGTGTCGTTCGGGTCTGAGGGTGAGTCCGTGCGTTTCATACTGTGCCTCCAGGGTGGGCGCGGCAACACGAAGGGGAGACTGCGCGCAGTCTCCCCCAATTCGGTGTATCGCCACCGGCACCCACATCCAATGTGACTTCTTCAAATCCAGTGTACTGCCCCAGCACCTGGGAGGTGACGCGTTGGTGGACAGGCACATGGCCGTGTCGGCTCCAGAGTGACGCTGGCTCCCGCCTCCGGCGAACGAGAGAGGCCCCCTGCTCTCACGGTCTCCCCTGGCCGGTCGGAGAGCAGGTTCCCAGGTTCAGGTGCTCAGCAGTGGCGCGGGCGTGCCCTCCGCATGGCTCCGGCTGGTCTCCAGCATGGCCTGGTAGCGCGCCTCCAGTTCACGCAGATCACCGGCGTTTTTCGTGTCTCGCCGCGCATCTTCGTGGGTCAACTCCGCGTGACGCTGCAATTCACGCTGCCGCTGCGGATCCGTCTCCTCCTGCGCCACGATGCGCAGCACGTCCAGCAGCCGCAGCGTCACGGCCGGACTGCCGCTGCCGTACTGGCGGATCATGTGGAACATGCTGTCCAGCAGGCCCCCATATGTGGTCACCGGGTAGACCAGCCTCAGGTGATGATCGCGGTACTCCACGCCGGGCGGCCAGGTACGGCCCTGAAGGCGGCACAGCGCGTCCCCGAACCGGTCGATCACGTCGACGGCCGTCACGGGATCGTTCGTGCCGGGACTCAGGGCCCGCGCGGCCACCTCGGCCAGCTGCCGGACCGTGAACTCCAGATCCTGCCCCGCGACCCGCCTCGGGCCCAGCGTCAACGCCGGCAACACGCGGTCCGGTAGACGCGGGACGCCCACCGCGACCGGCGTATTCGGGAACACGTAGTCGCCGGGCCGGACAAACACACGCAGCGCCACGCCGTCCCGCTGCGCGGCGGCAATCAGGGCGTCCGTGTCGAGCAGTTGCAGGTACCCGCTGTCCGGTGACCGCAGCACCTCCCCACCCGCCCAGAATGCCTCGGGCGGTGCGGGGGCCGCCGCTTCGTCGTTCCTCTCGCTCGTGGCCCGCTCCAGGGCCCGCCGCAGGTCGTCACGCAGCAGGTTCACCACGGCCGTCATGTTGATGCCGCGGGTCACGTGCGACAGGAAGTACACCAGCGCCGCCACGCACGCCAGCGCGAGCAGCATGCCCGCCGTGACGTTGTAGTGCGGCACGAACGGGTTGTCCTCACCGCCCTGCACGCTGCGCAGACTGAACAGCGTGAACGCGAACGTCGCGATGAACGTTCCCAGCACCGCCTGATTCCCGCGGTCCCGCGTGAAGTTGTCCAGCAGCCGCGGTCCCATGCTGCCCGCCGCGTACGACAGGGCCGCGATCGTGATGGAGAAGACCGTCCCAGCCACGCCGATGGCGCTGCTCGCCACGGCGGACAGCAGGCTGCGTGCCCCGCTCTCCCCACCCGAGTACACCCAGGTCAGGCCATCCGGAATCTCGTACCGCTCCTCCAGTTCGATGCCGGCCCAGGCGAGCAGCAGCGCCAGGGCCGTCATGACCGCCGGGAGGAACCAGAACTGCCCCGTCCACTCCCGGAGTCGCAGCAGGTAACCCTTCATGGCATCTCCGGCGCCTGGCGCAGCGCGGCGCGGGGCCTGGGGTTGGATTCCCGCGCGGGCCAGCCTTCCCGTTGCCGGGCACGGTCGCCGTCCGTCTCCTCCGTCTGATCGTGGAACAGCACCTGCTGCGTCGGGAGGGGAAGGTCGATCCCGGCTTCAATCAGGGCGGGCTTCAGGGCCTCCAGGACCCGGTCCTGAGACTCCACCACCTCACGCCGGACGGGCGGGTCAATCCAGTAGCGGACTTCCAGATTCACGCTGAAATCAGCCAGCTCCCGCACCAGCACCGTGGGCGCGGGGTCCGGGCGGATGTCCTCAACACCGCTGAGGGTCTCCAGAATGACTCGCTTGGCGTGCGCGATGTCGTCTCCGTAGCCGATGCCGACCGTGACGGCCAGCCGCCGCCGGTCGTACGCGGTGTTCACGATCACCCGGTTCGTGTACAGCTCACTGTTCGGGATGACCACCCGGCGGTTGTCGTATGTGCGCAGCAGGGTCGCGCGCACCTGAATGTCCTCGACGGTGCCCTCGTGCTCCCCACTGACGATCTGATCCCCGATCCGGAAGGGCCGCGTGATCAGGATGAGCAGCCCCGCGAGGAGGTTCTGGAAGATGTCCTTGAAGGCGAAGCCGATGGCGACGCCACTCACGCCCAGCGCCCCGAAGAGTGACGCGGCGGTCAGGGTCGGGAAGATGACCGTCAGGCCTACCAGGAGTCCCAGGGTCAGGATGACCCACCCAGTCAACCGCCCGAACACCAGCGCAATGCCAGCGGACTGACCAGCACGTTCTGCGAGGGCCTGCACGGTGCGGCGCGACACGCCCGAGACGAACCAGAACAACAGGAACAACAGCACACCCAGTGCCATGTTGGGAAGGCTGTTCAGCAGACCCTGCACAAGTGCCTGAAAACGGGTCAGGATCGGTTCGAGTTGCCAGTTCATTGGGCGCACAGTACGGCGCCTACCGGCCCGGGGCATGTGACGGCACTGACGGATTTCTCCATGCTTGGTCGGCTTATACGGACTCCGGTTAAGAGGTTTGCAAAAGCTTTCAACCCGAGCGGACTCGTAGAACTGCGCCGCAGAGCAAGCAGGAGAGAAACGCCCCTCCGGGCCTGGAGTTGGCAACCCGGAAGAACGCCGGGTTGCCAACGAAACAGACGGTAGTCCGTATGACCCGGCCGCCCGCTCTACTTGAGGGTCGCGGCGGCGAACGCCACGCTGAACTGATCGCACCACAGGACCACGCTTCCGGCCTGTTCGGGCGTGAAGGTGGCGGGCAGCAGGAACGTGCGGGTGCCGGTGGTGGCGATCTCGCCGAGGTCGGTGTACTTCTCCTTGCGGAGTTCCGGGGTGTCCTTGACGGTCTTCGCGGCTAGCAGCCACACTTTCAGGTCCGGGGCGGGTTCGGTCTTCAGGTTGTGGATGGTCAGGGTCCAGCGGCCCTGCGCGTTGCGGGCGAGGGTGACCGTGCCGGTGGTAGGGGCGTGCAGAGCGCGGAAACTGCCGGTGAGGGTGGTTTTCATGGCGCCCGCCTGCATGGCGCTTCCCTTCGTGGGGGTGCCGGACATGGCGCCGCCGGTCATGGTGTGGCCGGGCTGCGCGGCAGTCTGCCCCAGCACCGGAGAGGCGCTCAGCGTAATGCCCAGCAGCGCCAGAGACAGCAGCGCGGCCCGGTGAACCGGAGTGGGCCACGCAGCGGGCCGGAGAAGGGTCTGAACAGCGGTGGTCTGGGCGGTGGGGGTCTGAGCGGTACGGATCTGGGGACGGGTCATGACGGACTCCTCTGAAGCTGATGGTGAGAACTGGGGCGGAGGGTGTGGCGGCGAGGTGGAAGGTGCGGCGGGGCGCCGGAGTGGATCAGGGGGCCAGGGTGAGGTTCACGGTCACGCGGGTGCTGGTGTCACCTCCCTTGACGTTCACGCCGTGCGCCTGCGGGTTCACGGTGAAGGTCGCCTGCACGTTCAGGCTGTTCCCGCGCCGGGTGAGCGTGACGGGCGCCTTGAGAGGACGGGGCACGCCGCGCAGCGTGAACGTGCCGGTCACGTCGCCCTGAACGGCCTGTCCGTCCGGGAGGCGTTCCGGGCCGCTGAAGTTCTCCAGGGTGAACGACGCGTTCGGGAAGTTCCGGGCGTCCAGCGCCTCGCGGGCGTGCTCGTCACGCAGGGCGATCCCGGTCTTCAGGGCTGCGAGGTTCACGGTCACGGTGGTCCGCGTGCGGCGCAGGGCCGCAAAGTCGAGGGTGGTATCGCTGCTCTGCACGGCGTTCACGGTGCCGTTCACGGGAATCAGGGTGACGCGGTAAGCGAAGCCCACAGAGCCGTCCCGGACGCGGACCGTCGCAGCCTGCGCGGCGGCCGTGACGACCAGCGCGGCGGCCAGGATGACAGGCAGGGTGACGGGCAGCGGAACCCGGTAGCGGTGTGGCGGCGGGATGGAGCGGGTCGGAGCGGGCGTTTCAGGGTGCAGAGAACGGCGTGGGCGTCGCGGCATGGCGGGCCTCCTGGGGGGTCGTGAGTTGCGGCGTGAGAACGTGCTGCCGAGTGAAGTGATGGGATTCGGACCTGAGTTCCTGTGGTCTTGCCTTCTATACGGGCAGAGCGGCGGTCAGGTTCAACGGACCTCATACGGACTCGGGTTGAACGGTTTACACAAACTATCGGTAGTCCGTTGACTCTGGACGGGATTAGCGTTCAGCACACGTTTCGCTAGAGCCGTCAATATCAGCTTCCACTTCGTGTAGGACGCAATAATCGGAGGAGTCGATGGACTATCAATAAGCTCCGACCATGTTTGATCTCCTGCACCTGATCCAGAGTGTCTCCTATGCCGGCATCTTCGGCATGGTCTTCGCCGAGTCCGGCCTCCTGGCCGGCTTCTTCCTGCCCGGGGACAGCCTGCTGATCACGGCGGGCCTGCTCGCCAAACAGGGCACGCTCAACTTGCCGGGCCTGATGCTCGTGGTAGCGGCCGGGGTGATCCTCGGGGACGGCGTCGGATACGCCATCGGCCGGAAGTTCGGGCCGGCGGTGTTCAACCGCGAAGGGAGCCGACTGCTGCGGCCCAAGTATGCCCAGCGCACCCAGGCGTTCTTTGACCGGCACGGCAGCCGCGCGCTGATCCTGGCGCGTTTCGTGCCAGTGGTGCGCACCGCGGCCCCGACCATGGCCGGGGTGGGCGGCATGTCATACCCGAAGTTCCTGACGTACAACCAAGAGTTTCCACGTCCCCTGGAGACGTGTCCCACACGACGTCATGAGGGTGCAGAGAAAGAGAAATATCGGTCAACACGTCATTTTTCTTCGTTGCGTCATAGAGGGGATTTTTGGCCGTGACCTGCTCTTCTCTTCCGGTAGTTGGCTGGAACTAGACTCTGTTGGCGAATTCCCGGGTGGGGGTAACAATGCGCTATGAGTCTGCATGCAGCCCCTCTGGCCGAGATCCCGACGCGGACAGCCGAGCTCGTCCGCATCATCCTCCCCAAAGGCAACACCATTACACAACTGCGAGACTGCTTTGGCGCCGTTTACTCCGACGATCAGTTTCGGTCCCTCTACCCGACTCGGGGTCAACCAGCCTACGCGCCCTGGCGGTTAGCCCTGGTCACGATTTTCCAGTTTCTCGAACACCTCAGTGATCGGCAGGCCGCGGAGCACGTCCGTACCCGACTGGATTGGAAGTACGCCCTGGCCCTCGAGCTCGAAGATCTCGGGTTTCACTACAGCGTCCTGAGTGAGTTTCGCGCTCGTCTGGTCGCAGCTGACCAGGGCGAGATGCTCTTCAACACGTTCCTGCAGGCATGTCGGGATCACCACCTCCTCAAACCCGGTCGGCAGCGCACAGACAGTACCCACGTTCTGGCCCGGATGCGGGTGCTGAACCGTCTGGAACTGATCGGCGAGACGCTGCGCGTCGCGCTGGATGACCTTGCGACCGTCATTCCCGAGACGCTGTGTCAAGTCATTCCTGCCGCATGGTGGGCACGGTACAGCAGAAGAGTTGAGGAAGGGAACCTTCCTCACTCTGAACCCAGCCGTTCTGAACTCGCGCAAACGATCGGCGAGGACGGCTTTTTTCTCATGACCTCGCTGCTGAATGACACTGCGCTCAACCCCTTGCTGGATCGTCCAGCGTTGGCCATGTTGCGACAGGTCTGGTTGCAGCAATTTCAACGAGAACTTTCAGGCCTGGGTGTTACGCAGATCAAACTGCGTGCCCAGGAAGACACACCGCCGGCCGAATCCAGGCGGTGTACACCACATGAAGCCGAAGCGAGGGCCAGCATCAAACGCCACACTCGCTGGCAGGGATACAAAGTCCATTTCACCGAGTGCTGCGACGAAGCCGGACCCCGCTTGATCACCCACGTGAAGACGACACCAGCAACGCAGCCGGACGTGCAGGTCAACGACACCATTCAGACGGAGCTGATCGCAAGGGCCTTGCGGCCAGAAACGCATCTCGTCGATGCTGGATATCTTTCAGGGGATGGACTCGTCGAGAGCCAAGCGCGAGGAATCGATCTGGTCGGACCCCTGCGCGAATCCAGCAGTTGGCAAAGTCGGACAGCAGACGCTTTTGACCTCTCCGCCTTCGTGATTTAGTGGGAACAGCGTCAGGTGACCTGTCCTTCAGGGGTAATGCTCCAAGGATGACTTCCAGAACCTGACCCTCTTGATGCGAGGGACGAGCAAACTGGAGATCACCATGGGAAAACAGCGAAAAACCTGGAGCACCGACGTCAAAGAAGCCATCGTCCTCAGCGTGCTGCGGGGCGAACTCGGAGTCGCGGAGGCAGCCCGTCAGCACGGGGCCAACGAGAGTCTGATTCACAGCTGGAAAACCCAGTTTCTGGAGGCAGGCCGTGCCCGTCTTTCTGGCGACCGACCAGACCAGGGTATGACCACTCTGGAACGGGAGAATGATCGGCTCAAACGTATCGTGGCCGAAAAGGAACTGGAGCTGGATATCGCGCGAAAAGTGCGACGGCTCTGACGCTGGACGACCTGATCGTCCTCTGGCAGAGCCGGCCACAACTCAGCCTGCGACGTTTTGCCCAGTATGCCAGCGTGCCGTACTGGCGACTGCGGGACCATCAGCATGGCGCGCTAACGCGCCATGCGAAGCGGCAGCACCGTGACGCACTGTACGAAAAGGTGCGCCAGGTGGCCCTGCAGCATCCAACTTCTGGATACCGACTGCTGTATCAGGAACTCAAAGCTCAGGGCGAAGAGATTGGATTGCACAAGATCCGCGTAGCACTCGGTGAATTGCACCTCCACCCACCGCTGCCCCGGAAGACCCGGAAACCTTCACCGAAGGTTTCCGCACCACAGGATTGGCCTGAAGGTCGACGGGTGCAGATTGATGCGACCCGGCTGTCGCTGCCTGACGGGGTCTGTTGGATCTACTTCGTGCTGGACGTCACCTCGCGGGTGGTGCTAGCCAGTCGGGTGGTGCGGAGCCTGTCGATGCACCTCGCCAAATTGACGCTCGACGAGGCGGTCGCCGTGCTGCGCACTCATGGACACCACGAGAGCATCCTGGTTCAGAGCGATGGGGGCAGCGATTTCACCAGCGACCTCTTCCAGCAGGGCTGTTTGAAGTACGGCAGCTGGGTGCGCTGCAAGGTGTCTCAGCCGGGAGGGACTGGGATCCTCGAACGCCTCAACCGGACCTACAAATACCAGTTCGCCTTCCGCCAGGACTGGCAATCCATGGCCGATGTTCGGGCCGCCATGCCGGACTTTCACCGCTGGTACAACCACGAGCGCCGTCATTCGGCGCTCGGCTATGCCACGCCTTGGTCTACACTCACTTCATCGGCGAACGCTCGCAACGCCGCTTGAATTCAAACTTGGAGCATTACCAGGACAGGTCTCTACGATGTGGTCGGAACGATCACTCTCATGGACGAGACGACCAGCGGTACAAGTCAAATTTTCTGCATCAAGCTGTCGAAATTGCTCGATGCAGTCGCGCTGCACACGTGCGAAATCCGGAGTGAGGACTCTTGGCTTTCCTGATCGCGTGACATTCGAAGCGCTGCAGAAAGCCAGGGAACGAGCAGGACAAGCGGAGTTCCACCTAGCCTACAGGGATCGCGCAGGGATTGAGGCGACCGTGTCACAGGGTGTGCGCCGCTTTGGTGTTCGAGTGGCACGATATCGAGGAAAAGCGAAGGTGGCATTCCAGGAACTCTCGGCCGCGACAGCAATGAACATGGTACGTGCAACCCAATGGCTCGCCGGAGAGCGCCCGGAGAGCACGTATCGCACCCAATTTGCTCGACTACAACCAGCACATTGAATTCGCCAACAAAGTCTAGTTCCAGCCAACTACCCGGCGTTCAGGTAGGGCAGAGAAATGAGAATCAGGATGAGCTGCATGAACGGAGTTCTGTAAATTTTTTCAGGTTTGCCAGGGCAGAATGTGACATTTTTTACGCGGTGGGGGTATTCCGCTTCATGTGAGAAGCGTGTAAGAAACCTGTCATTAAGGTAAATTCGTGTAGCCAGGTGCGGCATGGAGCGGGACGAGGTGACCCTCAACGCGACGACCGACCATGCAAGATCCGAACCCACCTCATTTCAAGGAGATCCATGAAACACCGTTCACTGATGCTGGCCGCCTTCCTCGCCCTGGGGGTCGCCTCCGCCGCTGGCACCAAAGCCGGGACGCAGATCACCAACCAGGCGAGCGCCGCCTACCGGGACTCCACCGGCACCAAGCTCGACGCGAACAGCAACCAGGTGAGCACGCTCGTCAAGCAGGTCGGCGGCGTGACCATCTCGCCGGACGGGACGCCCACCACGCCCGGTCAGCAGCAGCAGGCCGTGCCCGGCGCGGAAGTCGTGTTTCCGTACACCCTGACGAACACCGGAAACGGAACGGACTCCTTCCTGGTGGACACCATGGTGGACGCCAGCGTCCCGAACACCGTCGCGCCCGCCACGCGCGTCGTGTACGTGGACGCCAACGGCGACGGCATCCTGCAGCCCGGTGAACGCGTGGCCCTGCCGCAGAGCGGCGGGAAGTCCGTCTTCCAGAACGTCGCCGCCGACGGTCAGGTGAAGTTCTTCGTGGTCCTGCAGGTGCCCGCCAACGCCGCCAGCGCCAACAAGGTCATCACGCAGCCCACCGCCACCAGTTCCTTCGACAGCACCAAGACCGACGGCGTGAGCGGCAGCACCAACTACTCGCAGATCAACGTCGTGCAGGACGCGGTCCTGAGCGTCAGCAAGAGCGTCGTGTCCACCACCACCGAGTCCAGCGGGGACCTGACCGTCGTGTACCGCGTGCAGTCCACCAACACCGGCACGCAGGCCGCCAGCAACGTCATCCTCGCCGACGACATCATCAGCGCCAGAAGCACCCTGCCGGTCGGCTCGACCATCAAGGCCAGCAGCGCCGTGATCTCCCCCACCACCGGCACGGTCACGTACCCCAACACGGACGGCGACAGCAACGACAACGATCAGGTGCAGGCGGTGTTCGGCAGCGTCGCGCCCGGTCAGTCGGTGCAGCTGACCTTCACGGTCACCATCCCGGCCGCCGCCGCGCCCACCAGCAGCCAGAACCCCTACTCGAACGTCGCGACCGTCACGTACACCGGCTCGACCGGCACGACCACCACCACGTCCTCCAACACCGCCGACGTGACCAAGGCCCCCACCGCCGCCGTCGCCATCGGCCCGAACGGTGACCCGCTCGGCGCGGCCGACCCCCTCACGGGCGCCGCGTACACGACCGGCGAGGGCCTGACCGTCACGCCCGACAACGCCGACACGCAGACCGTGGCGTCCCTGGCCGCCGGCAGCAGCGTCACCTTCGCGCAGTCGGTGCGGAACACCGGCAACAGCAGCGACGTCTTCGACTTCACGGCGGCGCTCTCGGACCTGCCGGCCGGCACGACCGTCGACCTGCTGCGTGACGGCGTGCCCCTGCCCGACTCGGACGGAGACGGCACGCCCGACAGCGGCCCCCTGGCCCCCGGCGAGACGGCCGTGATCCAGGTGCGGGTCCGCGTGCCCGCCCAGGCCGGCGCGGACGCCAACGGCGGCACCGTCACCGTGACGGCCACCAGCTCGGTCGACACCAGCAAGAAGGACACCACCACCGACAAGATCGGCACGGTCACCGCGCCCAGCGTCGCCATCGGTGACGCCAGCGGCAACAACGGTGGCACGCCCAGCAACCCCATCGACCGGTCCGTGCTGCCCGGCGCGCAGGCCGTGTTCCCGATGGAAGTCGGCAACAACGGCGCGCAGCCCGACAACTACAACCTCAGCGGCACCGTCACCTTCCCCACCAGCAGCGGCAGCGTGCCGGTCACCGTCGTGTACTACAAGGACCTCAACGGTGACGGCGTGCTCGACGCGAACGAACTCGCCGCCGGGCCGATCACGAACACCGGCACCATCCAGCCCGGTCAGGAGATCAAGCTGCTGGCCGTCGTGAACACGCCCAGCAACGCGCTGCCCGGCACGCTGACCGTCACGCAGACGGCCGAGAGCCCCGTCACGAACACCAGGGGCACCGACAGCAACGACACCGTGACCGTCCTGCAGGAATACAACGTGGCCCTGACCCCGGACCGCAGCGGCACCACCACCAGCCCCGGCACGGCCCTGTACCAGCACCAGCTGCAGAACGACGGGAACACCTCCTTCGGGCCGGCCGACCTGTCCTTCACCAGCACCCCCGCCGGCGCCACCAGCGGCTGGACGTACCTGTACTCCTTCGACAGCACCACCTTCTTCTCCAGCATCGGCGCGGCGTTCAGTGACGCCTCGGCCCGCAACCTGCTGGGCAGCAGCAACCCCACCACCCTGGACCCGGGCGAGCAGGTCACGCTGTCCGTGAAGGTCAACGTGCCGGCCGGCGCCCCCACCGAGAGCGTCAACCAGCTCACGCTGACGGCCGCCACCACCCCCGCCTCGCCCGCCACGGGCGCCGTGCTGCGCGACCCGGGCAGCAGCCCCGCCCGCGTGACCGACACCACCCGCGTGGTCGGCGGGAAGCTCGCCATCGACAAGACCGTCGACAACTGCGGCGTGATTTCCAGCTGCACCACCGTCAAGAGCGGCGCGGACGCCTTCCCCGGCGAGTACCTGCGCTACACCCTGAGCGCCCGCAACCTGTCCACCGAGGCCCTGACCGAAGTGGTGCTGCGCGACACCGTGCCCGCCAACACCGTCCTGTCCGGCGTGTCCGGCCCGGTCGGCGGCTTCTACCGGATTGCCAGTGGTCCCTGGACGGCCGTGACCACCGCGCCGGTCGCGCAGACCGCCGGCACGCTGGTGGAGTTCGCGGTGGACTCGAACGGCAACGGCGTGATCGACGCCACCGAGACCAGCCTGAGCAGCGGCGCGAGCGTCACGTTCACCATGACCGTCCGCGTGAACTGAGTCAGCCGGGCCGCTCCCCCCGGTTTCCGGGAGCGGGCCACCCCCCGGCCACGGGCGGCGCTTGCCGCCCACCCTTCCTTCCCCAACACCAGAACCTTCCCTTTTTCAGGTTTCTTTCAGGCTTCACCCCTTTTGACCGCTTCACCCACGGCCTGCACCGCCCTCACGCAGCCACCTCCCCCTTCAACTCACCACCGGTTGCTGCCGGCGTCCCAGGAGTTCCCTTCGTGTCTCCCGAACCTGTTTTTCCCCCTCTCCGCTTCCCCGCGCTGCTCGTGGCGCTGCTGACCGTGCTGGGCCTGACGCTGCTGGGCCAGCCGGTCCGCGCGGCCGGCGCGCCCGCCGGAACCGTCATCAGCAACCAGGCGAGCGCCACGGTGGCCGGCGAACTGTACCTCAGCGCCCCGGTCGAGACGCGCATCCGGGCGCGCTGCGCGCTGAACGTCACACCGGACGGCAGCGCCGCCAACCCCGCCTACCGGGTCGGCATCGCGCCCGGCGGGGAGAGCGTCCTGCCGTACCGGCTGGTGAACAGCGGCAACGTGAACGCCCGCTTCACGCTGTCCTGGCAGGTGGCCGCGGGCAGCGCCTTCACGCCCAGCGGCGCGCGGGTCGTGCGGGACGTGAACGGCAACGGCCTGCTGGACCTGGGCGAACCGGTCGTGTCGGACCTGAACGTCCCGGTGGACGGCGCCGCCGACCTGCTGCTGGTCGTGCAGGCCCCGGCCGGGGCGTCCGGTTCCGCGTTCATGGGCCTCGCGGGCCGCTGCGCGGACGGCAGTGCCAGCGACACCGACAACGTGGCGGCCGTGCGCGTGAGCGGCGGCGCCGAACTGCAGATCGAGAAGCTGTTCACGCCGGCCGTCCTGAATCCCGGTGAAAGCACGCTGGTGACGCTGCGCGTGCGGAACCTGGGCTCGCAGCCCAGCGGCGAGGCCGAGGTGCGGGACCCGCTGGACATCCCGGAACTCGCCGGTCTGTCGTACGTGCCCGGCAGCGCCCTGAGTCCGCTGGGCACGCTGTCCGTGACGGCAGCGGGGGCGACCGGCACGCCCACCGTGGCGTGGCAGCTGCCGCCGCTGCGTCCGGGGCAGGTGACGGACCTGCGCTTCCGCCTGCAGGCCGACCCGGACGCCCGGTCCGGAGAGCGCGTCAACACCGCCTACCTGAGCCTGCGCGGCGCGGCCGGCGTGCCACCCCTTAAGACCGAGGCGTCCCTGCAGATCCAGCCGCGCCTGGGCGTGCTGCTCGGCCCGGCCGGCAACGCCGCCGCCCAGCCTGGCGGGGAAGGCAGCGCCGACGACCGGCAGACGCGGGGGTTCGGCGTGCAGGGGCAGGCGACCTGCTTCACGCACGCCCTGCGCAACAGCGGCAACGTGACCGACCGCTTCACGCTGGGCAGTCAGTTCACGCTGGGCAGCGGACTGGTCGTGTGGCGGGACCCGCAGGGAGCCGCGTTGGCGCAGCCGGTCGAGCTGACGGCCGGCGAGGAACTGGACGTGCAGGCCTGCCTGACCGTCACGGCGGCCGGGGGCGGGGCGGTCCGGGCGCGGCTGAGTGCCAGCAGCGAGCGGGGCGCCGTCCCGAACCACACCGAGGACCTGGTGACGCTGGTGGACGCCCGCGCGCCGCAGCTGGTCAAGACCGTCTCACCGGCCGGGACCGTGCCGGCCGGCGAGCTGCTCAGGTACACCCTGCAGGCCGCCAACCCCTACGCGCACGCGCTGACGAACGTCGTGCTGCGCGACCCGCTGCCCCCCGGCCTGTCGTTCGTGGCCGCCTCGGACGGCGGCACCTTCGATGCCTTCACGCGGACGGTCGTGTGGCGCTTCCCGATCCTCGCGCCGGGCGACCGGCTGGACGTGAGCGTGCAGGCCCGCGTGAATGCCGACGTGACCGACGACACCCGCCTGGAGAACACCTTCTCGCTCGGCTCGGATGAACTGCCCAGTCCCGTGGTCAGTGCGCCCGCCCCGTCGAACGTGTACTCGAGCGCGCTGCTGCTCAGCAAGGCCGCCGCCCCGGCGACCGTCACGGTCGGCGACCGGGTCACGTTCACGGTCACGCTGCGCAACGCCAGCCGGGCCGCGGCCCTGCAGGGGGGCACGCTGCTGGACACCCCCCCGGTCGGCCTGACGTACCTGACAGGCACCGCCACCGTGGACGGCCAGCCGGGCCCGGACCCGCAGGTGCAGCCGGACGGCACGCTGCGCTGGACCGTGGGCGCCCTCCCGGAGGGCGGCACGCGCACCCTGACCTACGCCATGCGGGTCACGCCGCTGGCCGCGCCGACCCTGGTGAACGTGGCGCTGGCACGGATGCAGGCCCCGAACGGCGCGGTCACGCAGAGCAGCGAGGCGCGCGCGCGCGTGCAGGTGCAGCCCGGCGTGTTCGCCGCGCAGGCCGAACTGAACGGTCAGGTGTTCGTGGACCGGAACCGCGACGGGACCTTCACGCCGGACCTCGACCTGCCGGTCGCGGGCGCCCGGGTGCTGCTCGCCGGGGGGCGCGCCGCGCTGACCGACGCGGCCGGCCGGTACCACTTCGCGGGCGTGCCGCGCGGTCAACACGCCCTGCGACTCGATCCGCAGAGCGTACGGCACGCGCCGCTGAGCGTCCCGCAGGACGGCGGGCTGCCCGGCAGCCGCTCGGTGATGGTCCTGAACCTGACCAGCGTCGACTTCCCGCTCGCGCCGGCCGGCGGGGACGCGTTCTCCGTGCGGGACACGACCGTCACGCGCGGGGACGTGCAGCTGCGCAAGCAGGTCACGTGGCTCGGGGACACCCGTTACGCCGTTCAGGTCACGGTCAGCGCCCCGCGCGCCCTGCCGGGCCTGGAGGTCGCCGATCCGCTCCCGGCCGGCGCGGTCCTGACGTCCGGGCAGGCCGGATTCACCGTAGACTTTGCGGGCGGTTCCATGACGACCTCCTACACCTTCACCTTCAGCGGAACGCCCGAGCAGGCCGGCACGGATCCGTTCCTGCGCTGGAGGCTCCCGTGAGCCGCCGGCCACGCGTGCTGGCCCTGCTGAGCCTGGGCGTGGGCAGCGCCGCGCTCGCGCAGGACGCCGAACTGACCCGCCTGAACGGAACCGGACCGCACCCCGAACGGACCAGCCGCCCGGTCACCAGTGTCGGCCGGGCCCTGCAGTGGGCGGTCGGGGACGACTCCTTCAACCTGCAGGTGCATCAGCGCGGCCCGGTCCGGCTGGACCTGTACTCGGCCGCCTTCGACCCGCACGACTACCGCCAGCCGAACTCGGTGGGCGACGAACAGTACGGCGGCGCGGCGGTCGTCACGACCTTCACGCTGCTCGGCCCGGACGGGCAGCCCCTGCGCACCCTGCGCGCCCCGGACGCCAGCAGCGACTGGGTGACCGCCTTCGACGGCGTGCTGGAACCCGGCACGTACACCCTGCGGGTGAGCAGCGAGGGGCGCGGGAAGAACACCTTCGCCGCGCGCATCGAGGCGCACGCCGCCAGCCTGAGCGCCACGCGCGTGAACGTCACGGTGCGCGGGTCCACCTGGACGCCGGCCCTGACCGTCCACGCCCAGACCGGCGACCGCCTGCGGCTGTACGACGGGGACGGCCCCGGCGAGATGGACGTGCGCGTGGTCGACGCCGACGGCGCGGTCACGCCGCTGACGATCAGCGGGCCGCTGCAGTGGGTGGACCTGCCGCTTCCCGGCGCCGGCACGTACCGCGTCGAGCTGCGGCAACCGGAGGGCGCCCGGCAGTACTCGAACACGGTCGGGCTGGCCTTCAACCGGAGCGGCGAGGACCAGCGGATCACGCTGGCGCAGACCGACCGGGTCGGGCAGGTGCGCCTTCAGGCGCAGCTGGTGCAGCCGGGCGGCGAGATCAGCCCCACCCGCCTGAACGTCACCTTCGGCGGGGAGGTCACCCCGGTGGACGGCGAGTGGACCGCCGAGCGGCCCGCCGGCCAGTACGACCTGCACGTGGACGCCCCGGCCGGGACGGTCGTGGACGCCCCCCGGCAGGTCACGGTGCCCGAGGACGGCCTCGCGGACGTGCGCGTGCAGGTGCGCCCGCAGGTGCAGCTGACGCTGGCGCAGGACCGGCCGGCCGTGTGCGTGGGCGACCTCGTCACGTTCCACGCGGTCGCCAGCACCGGGTATGACGGCGTGGTGGGCGCACCGGTCGAGGTGAACCTCCCGGACGGCCTGCGCGCCCTGACGGCCACCCGGCTGCAGGGGTCCGTGCGGGCCGGGCAGCCCGCCACGCTGGAGGTCGTCGCGCAGGCCGAGCGGCCCGGCGAGGCGCGCGTCACGGCCAGCATGCCCGGCGCGCAGGCCAGCGCGGCCGTGCAGGTCAGCCCGCACCGCGCGGCGCTGCAACTGCGCCGCGCGGCGCTGCCGGCCGCGCGGCCCGGCGACACCGTGAGCGTGTCGCTGCACCTGACGAACACCAGCGAGGAACCCGTCCCGTACCTGCTGAGCGACACCCCCGGCGAGGGCCTGAGCCCCCTGGACAGCCCGGAATTCGAGGGCACGCTGCGGCCCGGCGAGGCGCGCACCCTGACGTACCGCGCGCGGGTCGACGCGGCCGGCGGCGCGGTGTCGCTCGGGGCGGAGCTCGTCACGGACTGCGCGGACACGCAGACGGCCTCCGGCACGCTGGACGTGCGGCCGCTGGTGGTGGCCGCGCCGGACCCCACCCCGGTCCCCGGCTCCACGCCAGCGCCCGGCGCCACCCCGGCCCCCGCCGGGGACGCCGCGCAGGCCGAGCCCGTCCCGGCCACCCTGCCGCCCGTCACGCGGGTCAGTGACATCCACGCGAGCGTCACCAGCACCGGGGCCGCTCAGGGCCTGATCTACGCGCAGCGCCTCCCGGACGGCGCGGAGTACCTGCCGGGCAGCGCCCGCTACGACGCGCGCCCCATCCCGGACCCGCTGCAGGGCCCCGGCGGCACGCTGTACTGGACGCTGCCCGCCCACCCGGGCGAACTGCGGTACTCGGCGCGGCACGAAGCGCCCCTGCCGGAACTGCCGGAACCCACCCTGGTCGCCACCTACGGGCAGGGGGAACGCGAGACGCTGCGCGGCCGCCTGGATCCTGGCGACCTCGCCGCCGCGCGGGCGCTGAACGCCCCCGCCCCCCGCGGTGATCAGGTCATCCAGTCCCCGCCCGACGGGCAGGTGTACCGGGACCGTGATCAGGTGACGGTGGTCGTGCAGGGCCCGGCGGACGTGCCGCTGGACGTCACCCTGAACGGCGCGGACCTGCCCGGCACCCTGATCGGCACGCGGTCCTTCGATCCGGCCACGAACCTCCAGCGCCTGGAGTACGTGGGCGTGCGGCTGACGCCCGGCCGGAACGTGATCGAGGCGCTCGGCGAGCGGACGACCGTCACGCTGGCCGGCCGCACCACCAACCTGCGCGTGCTGGGCGAGCAGGTCATCGCGGACGGCGTGACCCCGGTGGTGCTGCGCGTGCAGGCCGTGGACGACCGCGGCGTCACGACCGCGCTGCCGTTCGTGACGGTCCGCACCTCGCTGGAACCCACCACCCCGGACGCCAACCCGCTCGAGGCCGGTTACCAGGTCCGCCTGAAGGACGGGGAAGGCACCCTGCGTTTCGCGCCGCAGGCCGCGCCGCTGCGGCTGGAACTCGAGGCGGACCTGGGCGACGGCCAGCCCATCCGGGCCGAACAGCGCCTGGCGCCCGGGCGGGGCTCCGTCGCCACCGGCCTGCTGAGCGCCACGCTGAGCGGCGCGGGCCTGCAGGTCACGGCGCGCGGCACCCTGGAAGCCCCGCTGGGCCAGGGGCACCTGATCGCCGCGGCGAACACCGACGGCCTGCGCCCCGAGGAGGCCAGCGTCGGCCGGTACCCGGCGCACGGGGACCGCAGCGCCGCCAGCGTGCCCCTGAGCGGCCTCGACCCGGTCGCGTTCCGGTACGACCATCCGGACTTCACGCTCGCGTACATGCAGGCCCCGGCACCCATCCGCACCCTGAACGTGCCGGGCCTCCCGACCGCGCTGAGCGTCGTCACGCACGGCGCGCCCGGCGCGGCCACCGTCAGCGGGTTCGTGGCCGCCCTGCCGGGCGGGAGCCGCACCGAGACCCTCACGCCGGACGGCACGCGCCTGCTGCGCCTGAACGGCCCCGCCGCGCCCGGCAGTGAGACCGTGGACCTGCTGGTCAGCGGGCCGGACGGCGACAGCGAACGCCGCCTGCGGCGCGGCGAGGACTACACCCTGGACGGCCCGGCCGGCCTGCTGACCCTCGCGCGGCCCCTGAGTGCCGTGACGGTCGAGGGCGGCCTGCTGGTCACGCAGGCCCTGCGCGTCAGCTACCGGCCCGAGGGCAGCGGTGAGCGGCAGCTGGCCTTCGGGGCGGAGGTGCGTCTCGAGCGCGGCCCGCTGAGTGCCAGCGCCGCCACCGTCCACCTGCCCGGCGTTCAGGCCGGCGCGGGCCTGACCACCGCCGTCCGCGCCGCGTACGACACGCCGGACCTGAAGGTCACGACCCTCGCCGCGCTCAGCGGCCAGGACGTGCTGCTCAGCGCGGCCGCGCAGGGACAGCTGCCCGGCGGCGCACGCGCCAGCCTCAGCGTCTCACGCCAGGACGACGGCTACGCCGGCCTGAACGCCGGGCAGGCCGGCACGCACGCCGCCGTGAACGCCAGCGTGCCGCTGGGCCGCTCGCTGGGCGCGGTGCTGGGCGGCGAGTACCACGACGCCCCGGCCGGCCAGGACGGGGAGCACACCACGCAGGGGCAGGTCGGCGCCGCCCTGAACGTGAACCTCCAGCCGGTCACGCTGGGCCTGGGCGTCCGGCAGCAGTTCGGCGCGACCAGCGGCACCAGCCTCACCGCCAGCGCCGGCTATCACGCCGCGCCGCTCGACGCGGACCTCACGCACGCCCAGCCGCTGGGCGGGAACAGCAGCCCGCAGACCACGCTCAGCGCCCGCTACGCCCTGACGCCGCAGGTCGCCGCGACGCTGGGCGGCGTGGTCACCTGGCCCGGCGGGAGCGCCGCGCCGGGCCAGGCGCTGAGCCTGGGCCTCGAGTCCCGCCTGGGCGGCACGAACCTGAAAGTCGCCTACGAACTGCCCACCGCCGGTGGCGGCGGCAACCGCGCCCGCTTCGGCGCGGACACCACCCTGCCGCTCGGCCCGAACCTCAGCGCCTCGCTGGGCGGCGGCGTGCTGCAGGAACTGCCGGGCGCGGGTCGCGCCGCGCCCGGCCGGGAGTTCAACCTGAATGCCGCGCTGCGCTACCAGGACACGCGCCTGAGCGCCTCGGCGGGCAGCGACTTCTCGGTGAAGAGCGGGCAGTGGCGTACCGTCCTGCGCGGCGGGGCCGCCCTGACCCTGAACGATCAGGTGACGCTCAGCGCCGACGCGCTCAGCGAGTTCGGCCCGGCGCGCGGCGACCGCCTCACGCTGGGCGGCGCGCTGCGCAAGAACAACTGGCAGGGACTGATCAGCGCCGCGTACGAGCGCGGCAGCCTCAGCAGCAGCGGCAGCACGTTCAGCGGCAGCGCCGAGCTGGCGTACCACGCCGCCACCTGGGCGCTGCGCGGCGGCCTGGCCGTGCGCGCCGTTCCCGGCGATCCCGGCAGCCTGACCGTGCAGCCCAGCCTCAGCGGCTCGTACCACCTGAGTGACCGGTTCGCGCTCGGCGCGGCCCTGCACACCCAGGTGCAGCCCCTGAACGGCGTGGTCCGCACCGCCACCGGCCTGGAGGCCAGCTACCGCGCCCTGCCCGGCACCTGGCTGACGCTGGGCTACAACCTGACCGGCTTCGACCCGATCAGCACGCAATCCACCCGGCGCGGCGCGTACCTGCGCCTGGACCTCAGCGCCGACGAACACCTCGGCGATCTCATCGCCGGGCTGGGAGGTGCCGGGGACCCGGCGCCCGCCCCGGGTCCCACCGGTGCGCCGGACGCCGCCCCCACCCCCAACGCCGACCCGACCAAGGACACTCCCTGATGCGCGCCTCCCGGCCCCTGCTCCGCTCCCTGCACCTGCTCGTCACCTTCGTCGCGGCCCTCACGGGGCACGCGGCGGCCGGCTCCAGCTACTGCACCGCCATCTACGCGACGGCCGGCCCCACCACCTCCGGCGGCCCGTCACGTCACCTGTTCCTGAACACCATCACGGGCACCACCGCCGACTACGACACCATCGACAACAGCAAGGTCACGAACAGCCCGGGTACGTACTCGTACAACGCCACGGCCCTGAGTCCACTGGACGGGCAGCTGTACTACGTCGAACGTACCGGCGGCACCCTCCTGCGCTACAACCCCGCCACGCGGCAGACCACGCGGGTCGCCCAGAACGACCAGCTGCGCAACAACAACAACACGTACGGGTCCATCATCGGGGCGGCGATCGAGGAAACCGGGAAGATGTACATCTACCACAGCTTCGGGTACGTCTCGATCTTCCAGAGCACCACCGGCACCCGGCTGGCCATCCCGACCAAGATCACCTACCCCACCTCGTTCGTGCCCACGGCCAGCGGCACGAACGGCGACATCGTGCTGGGCGCCGGCAACCAGCTGTACATCATCGTGGAAGGCAGCCTGAACGGCGGCGCGGCCGGCAGTCACCTGATCGCCATCAGTGACAGCCTGGTCGCCGGTACCATCACGCCCATCACCGTCAACGGCGCGCCGCTCACTGCGCTGAACGGCCTGGCCATCGAACCGTTCCGCACGCTGCCGAACGGCACGACCGTCATCGGCGAGACGTACTACCTGTCGAGCAGCTCCAACATGTACACCATGGCCGCCGACGGCAAGGCCACCAACATCGAAACCGCCAGCCAGGGCATCACCGACCTGGCGTCGTGCAACGTCGTCCCGGACCGGCCCAGTCTCAGCAAGGTGTTCGAACCGCCGTTCGTCAGTGCTCCCGGCGGGACCAGCCGCCTGACCATCACGGTCGGCAACAACAACAAGGGGCCGGTCACGCTGTACACGGACCTGGTGGACCCGCTGCCCAGCTCGCCCGCGCAGATGACCTTCGCGCCCACGCCGAACATCAGCGGCACCTGCGACAACAGCCGCATCACCCTCAACAGCAGCTCCACCCCGCCCGAACTGCGCTTCAAGGCCGGGGCGTACATCCCGGTGGGCGGCTGCACCCTGCAGGTGAACGTGACGGTCCCGCAGTCCGGCACGTACCGCAACACCATCGTGGGCAGCACCATCATCACCAGCGCGGACGTCGTGCAGGAATCCGCGACCGCCACGCTGTACACCGCGCTGGGCGTCAGCAAGACCTTCAGTCCGGCGCTGCGCCAGCCGGGGCAGACGACCACCCTGACCGTCACCCTGAGCAACCCGAACAGCGCCGACACGACCAGCCTCAACGTCGAGGACCGCGTCGCCGAGACGACCGGCGTGAGCGGCCTGACGCTGGGGGCCGTGCAGGGCAACACCTGCGGCGGCACGGTCAGCACGGCCGGCGGGGTCCTGACCATCGGCGGCACCACCCTGCGGGCCGGCGCGAGCTGCAGCGTGAGCCTGCCCGTGACGCTGCCGGCCGGCACGCCCAGCGGTCAGTACACCAACACCATCCTGCCCACGCAGGTGAGCGCCACCTTCAACGACGGCGTGCGGACCTCCAGCGTGTTCGGGGCGCAGCGCGCGACAGCCAGCGTGACCGTGACGCCCTTCGCGCTGGTCAGCAGCGCCGTCCGGACCACGCAGAGCCCGTCCACCGTCACGAACCCCCACCGCCTGACGCCCGGCGTGACCGGCCCCGTGACCTTCACCCTGAGCCGCCCGGGCGGCGCCCGCTTCCAGTACCTGCTGTGGTACGACGCGGACGGCAACGGCGAGGTGAGCAGCGGCGACGCGGCCATCATCCCGGCCGGTCAGACCAGCGGCACGCTGGACGTCACGGACAGCTTCCCGAAACGCCCGGACGGCACGCCCGCCGACGTGAACCTGCTCGTGCAGGTGCTCGTCCCACCCGGGCTGGCCGCGGGCCTGAGCGAGACCGTGACGCTGGGCGCGGCGCAGACGACCGGCGGCGCCACCCGCACGGCCTCGCTGACCGACACGACCGTCATCGGGCAGAGTGGCGGCGCGGGCGGCAGCCTGACCCTCGGCAAGTTCGTCCGGAACGTCACGGCCGGCGGGCCGTTCAGTCTGAACGCCAGCACGGGCGGCGTGGGCGAGCAGCTGGAGTACTGCATCAATTACCTGAACCAGGGAGTCGGACCGCTCAGCGAGGTCGTCATCACCGACCCCATCCCGTTCTTCACGCAGCCGCTCGGCGACGGGTACGCGCCCGGACAGGGCGTGCGGCTGGTACGCGGCGCGGCCGTGCAGGCCGGGCAGACCGTCACGCCCGGCAGCGCCGCCAGCAACCTGAGCAGCGCCGCCGACGCGGACGCCGGCACGCTCGGCAGCAACCGCCTGACCGTGACGGTCGGCGCGCTCGGCGGGGGCGAGCAGGGCACCGCCTGTTACCGCGTGCAGATCCGCTGACGCGCAGGGTCCGTCCCACCCGGCGACACTGCCCCCGCCGGGTGGGACGGACTGCCGATTTTTTCGCAGTGGGCGCGCGGCGGCGGGTGCTACCTTCGCGCACCGATGGCACGGAAGAGAGGCAGGGGACGCCGGAAGGCACGGGGCGCACGCGATGACCGGTGGGTGACGCACCTCTCGAACGTCCTGCTGTGCGTCAACGTCCTGCTGCTGTACGCCCTGATCCGCCCCGCCGGCTGACCCTCGGCCCGGCTGGGATCGCCTCATACGGACTCCGATTGAATGGTCTTTGCAGCCCATTCAATCCGAGCGAAGCGAGTGGGAGCTGGGCGGATTCCGGACGTGGAGCCGGCAATCCGGTGAAGTTCCGGACTGTTGGCGAAACAAACGGAATCCGTATCACACGGGCAGGCTGCGCGGGCGCCGCTGTCAGGGCGACCGGCGTGAGGCTTTCATGGCGTACATGCGGGTGTCGCTCAGGCGGATCAGGTCCTCGGCGGTCCTCGCCTCGTCGGGGGCGCTCGCCGCGCCGGCACTGGCGGACGCCCCCCGGAACCCGGCGTCACGCAGCTGCTGGGCCGCGTCCACCACCCGGGCCAGCGCGTCGTGGGCGCGGACTGTTCCGGGCAGGATCACCATGAACTCGTCGCCGCCCAGCCGGAACACCGACGCCTGGGGCGGGAAGGCCGCGCGCAGCGCCTGGGCGAACCTGCGCAGCAGCGCGTCCCCGCGCGGGTGGCCCTCGCTGTCGTTCAGCCGTTTCAGGCCGTCGAGGTCGGTGGAGACCAGCAGGCACGGGCCGGCATGCAGCGCGGTGTTCAGCGCCCGCTCGAAAGAACGCCGGTTGCCCAGTCCGGTCAGGGAGTCGGTGGCCGCCTCGGCCTGCAGGCGGTGCAGGGATTCCAGGCGGCGGTGCGCGACCTGCACGGTCCGCGCCGCGGCGAACAGCAGGTCGCGTTCGGGCTCGGTCCAGACCGGCGGGTCCGAGCGGTACACTGTCAGGATGCGCGGACCGGTCACGGCGTCCAGCGTGACCGGCATCATGGCGGCCGCGTTCAGGCCCAGCGTCCGCACGGCGCCGGGCAGCTGGTCGCCGCCCAGGAACACCGCCTGACCGGACAGCAGCGCCTGACCGTAACGGTCGGAGTCCGGAATGCCGCGCTCCTGGAAGTTACGCAGGGGCAGCGGCACCTCCCCCTGACTGACGATCAGGCGGAACCAGCCGGTCTGATGCCCCCACAGCGCCGCCCAGCCGGACCCGAAGTGATCCACCAGCAGGGCCAGGACGTCCTGGGCGGCGCGGCTGAGGGTCTGGTGGTCGTCGAGAACCCGCGAGAGCCGCAGCAGGGTCTCGGCCTGCCGCCGCGCGGTCTCGGCGGCCTGCCGGGACTCGAGCAGTTCCGTCACGTCGTAGCCGATGCCCAGGACGCTGCCCGGGTGGTCCGGCGGGGGCAGCGGCAGGTACCAGGATTCGAAGGTGCGGGCGCCCAGCTGCACGAGGCCACTGACGGTCTCGCCCTGCTGGGCGCGCCGCACGAGGTCCGGCACCCTCGGGACGCCGCTGAGCAGGTCATGAATGGAGCGGCCCTCCAGCTGCGTGCCGCGCAGGTGCAGCGCGGTCAGGCCGCGGCCGGCGGCCAGCTGCACCGTCCCGGCCGGATCGGCCGCCCACAGCAGCAGCGGCGCGGTGTCCAGGGCGAGCTGCAGCTGCCGTTCGAGGTGCTCGACCGTGTGGCGCTGCTGCCGGCGCGTCTCGAGCTGGCGCAGCAGGACGCCGAGCGTGCCGGCCAGGGCCTGCTCGTCCGCCGTCCAGGGCTGGGCCGGGTCGAGCCGGACGGCCTCCCACTCGGCCCCCCCGCAGCAGGGAACCGCAAACCGCAGGGAACCGGACGGCCCTCCCGGCGGGTCCGGGGCCGCCGGGCCGGGGGGCCCCGCGTCGGTTGCCGCCCACAGCTGCCGGCGTGCCGGTGACGACTGCAGGATCAGGTCGGCGCGCAGCGTCTGTCCGGCCAGGGCGGCAGCGACCGCCTGGATCCGGTCCTGGTCCGCGCCCCGGCCGAGCAGGTCTTCGAGCCGCGTCAGTCCTTCCAGCACGCTGCGAACCGTCCCGGTAGGCCGCGCATGCCTACCGGGTGGCTCGGCGCTGCCGGGACCGTCCATCCTGTCTCGACAGTACGCCATCAAGGAGGGGAAGCGGGTAAACGGTCGCTTCATGCAGGGGAGGGTCCCGGACCGGCCATGTGCGGAAACTCCACACGCCCGGCGGGGGCGGTCCGCTAGACTCGGGGCAGTTCTTCCCTTTTACTCCTGAGTCCGGACAGGGAGCGTTTCCCTGAGTGCCGTTTCCTTTCCATGTGGGTGTCTGATGAGTGACGAATCTTCACCGAGCTGGGACGCCGGCGTGACCGCCCTGGGCGCCCTGCATGATCCCGGTCAGATTCATCAGCAGGTCCTGCGTGACCTGATGCGCTACGCGGGCGCCCGCGGCGGCCTGATCGCCGTGGCCGGCACCGCCGACGGAACGTTCCGGGTGTTGTGCACCGAACAGCTGCCTCCCACCCCCCTGGCCTCCTGGCCGGTCTTCACGCTCGACGCCGGCAGCGCCTTCACGGCGGCCCTGCACGGCGAGCGGCCCTTCCACCTCCCCGATCCCCTGCCGGCCACGTGGCCCGCGGGCACCCTGTCCCTGCGGGCGCAGCTGGAAGAACTCGGAACCACGCTGATCGTCCCGGTCCACGACGGGGGCCACCTGGCGGCGCTGGTGGCGCTGGATGTCCGTCACCGGCTGGGAACGGCGCAACTGGACGGCCTGCAGCGGCTGGCGCGGCAGATCCTGCCCGCCCTGCAACGCGCGCAGCTGCTGCAGGCGCTGCGCAGCAGCGAGGCGCAGGCATCGGCCATGCTGGAGGTGCTGGAAGAAGGCGTCATGCTGATCGACCCGGACGGGCGCGCCATGCAGGCGAACGCCGCCGCGCACCGGATCACGGGCGTCACGGACCTGCGTGACTTCCCGGACGTGTTCGACCCCCGCTGGCGGCTGATGGATCCCGCCGGCGTCCCGCTGCCCGTCGAGGCGTACCCCGCGGTACGCGCCCTGCGGACAGGCGTGACGGTCCGCGACACCCAGGTGCTGTTCACCCGCCCGGACGGCGGCTGGATCATCGCGTCCCTGAACGCCATTCCCCTGATCGAAGGCGGGCAGCAGGTGGGCGCGGTCGTGTCGTTCACGGACGTGACCGCCAGTTACCTGCTGCAGCGGCAGCTGGAAGCGCAGGCGCTGCACGACCCGCTGACCGGACTCCCCAACCGGCGGCAGGTGACGGGCCTGCTGGAGCAGCTGTGCGCGCCGCACCCGGCCCAGCGGGCCGCCGTGATGATCCTCACCCTGCATCACTTCCCGAACCTGCTCGACCGGCTGGGGCGGCAGGGCACCGACCGCCTGCTGCAGCGGGTCGCGCAGGAACTCCGGGACGCCATGAACGACCGCGGGGTCGCCGCTCACCTCACGGAGCACGAATTCCTGCTGCTGTTCCGCTCAGGCGGCCAGGACGACCCGGCTGGCACCTGGGCCGCGCAGCTCCTGGACCGCCTGAACGGCACCTTCGGCCTGGAGGGGCAGGCCGTGCAGGTGTCGTTCCGGCTGGGGTACGCGCTGCACCCCGAGGACGGCCACACCCCGGCCGAACTGCTGCGGCACGCCGACCTGGCCCTCAAGCACACCTGGACCGGGCACAGCCCCGCCGTGCGCCGCTTCGAACCGGCCATGGCCGCCGACGTCGAGCGGCGACTGCGCCTGGAGGAATGCCTGCAGCGCGCCGTGACGAACGGCACGCTCAGCGTGCACTACCAGCCGGTCGTGGCAGTCCCGCAACGCGAGACCCGCTCCCTCGAAGCCCTGCTGCGCTGGCAGGATCCCCTGCTGGGCACCGTCAGTCCCGCCGAGTTCATCCCGGTCGCCGAGACCAGCGGCCTGATCAACGAGCTGGGCACCTTCGTGCTGCGCGAGGCGCTGGCTCAGGCGGTCCGCTGGAACGCCCACCGCCGCGCTCCGCTGAGCGTGAACGTGAACGTCAGCGTCACGCAGTTCACCAGCGGCACCTTCCCGGACGTGGTCCGCGACGCCCTGAACCGGACGGGCGCGGATCCCCGCTGGCTGACGCTGGAGGTCACGGAAGCCGTCGCCGCGCAGGACCTTCCCAGCGTGACGCGGCAACTGCACGCCCTGAAAGCCCTGGGCATCCGCATCGCCCTGGACGATTTCGGCACCGGGTACTCCAGCCTCGCGCTGCTGAGTCAGCTGCCGATCGACTTCCTGAAACTCGACCGGCTGCTCGTTCAGGGCGTGCACCTCGACGCGCGCCGGCAGGTGCTGCTGCGCAGCGTCGTCCGGCTGGGCCTGGAACTGGGGTTCGTGGTCGTCGCCGAGGGTGTCGAACAGCCCGAGGAACTCGGGTTCGTGCAGGCCTGCGGCTGCGCTCACGTGCAGGGCTTCCTGCTGGCCCGCCCCCAGGCCCCGCAGCAGCTGAACCTGAACGCGCCCCACCCCTGACCGGCGGCCCGACCGCCCGGCACGCCACTGGTACGGACCCGGATTGAACGGGTGACCAGCACCCTGCAATCCGGGCGCAGGCGACTCGGAGCGCTGCTGCGCAGCGTGGGAGCGCGACGGGCTGCCGGGCGTGGCGTTGGCCCCCCGGTGGGCTGGCGGGATGTGAACGAAACAGACGGCAGCCCGCATCCGGTGGAGGTCATACGGATTCCGTTTGTTTCGTTAACACCACCGATCTGTTAACTCCACGTCCGGAACCCGGTTTTCTCCCACTCGCTTCGCTCGGATTGAACGGCGTTGTAAGCCATTCAATCGGAGTCCGTATCAGCGGGCGTAGAGGTGGTGGGGCCGCAGGGTGCGGGCGTGTGCGCGGGCGGCGTCCTGCCACGCGGCGGCGGCGTGCAGGGCCGCTCCGGGCGTGGCAGGCAGGTCGCCGGACGGCACGCCCAGGAGTTTCTGCAGCCAGTCGGCGTTGCGGGCGGCGCCCTGTTCCTCCAGGGCGGTCAGCAGCGCCAGACCCAGCGGCAGCAGGTCGCCGGCGGGGCCGGTGCGGTGCAGGTGGACGCCGGCGCAGCGTTGCCCGGCGTGTTTGCTGGTGGTGGGTGTGAAGTGGGCGGGGCGGGCGGTGACGCCCAGGTTCAGGGCGTTCAGGCGCGCGGCGAGTGCCTGGGCGTCCAGGCCGGGCGCGCCGAACAGCCGGAACGGGAGGGCGGTGCCGCGTCCCTCGCTGGCGTCGAGCGCTTCCACGAGCGCCCCGGCGGGGTACAGGGCGGTCGCGTCGAGGTCCGGCAGGTTCGGGCTGGGCGGCACCCAGGGCCGCTGCGGGTGCCATCCGTCCGGGGCGTCGGTGGGGATGACCTGCACGGGGACGTCCTCGGCGGCGGCGAGGACGCGGGTGACCTCGCCGATGGTCAGGCCGTGGCGCAGCGGCAGCTGGGCGCTGATGCCCACGTACGATTCGAAGGCCGGGTCGAGCAGCGGCCCCTCGACCGTGAAGCCCAGCGGGTTGGGCCGGTCGAGGATCACGATCCGCAGCGGGCGGAGGCGCGCGGCGCGCAGGACGTCGCGGACGGTGCTGACGTAGGTGTAGAAGCGCACGCCGACGTCCTGCAGGTCCACGATCAGGGTGTCGAGGCCCGCGAGGCGGCGGGCGGTCTCCCCGGCGCTCAGGTGGTACAGGACGGTGGTGGGCAGGCCGCTCGCGGCGTCCCGTTCGAGTTCCGGGGCCTCGCCGGGAGCGCCGCTGCCGTCCACGCCGTGTTCGGGTCCGAACAGGCGTTCGGGGATCAGTCCGGCGCGGGCGAGGGCCACGGCGGCCGGCGTGAGGTCACCGGTGACGCCGCTGGGGTTGGTGAGCAGCCCGGTGCGGCCCCACCCGGCGGCCTGCCCGGGCCGGGCGAGCAGGTGCTCCAGCCCGACGCGCGGGCCGTCCGCAGGGGGGGTCGTGTGTGCGGCGCTCACCGTTCGAAGACGGAGTAGTTGCTGCTGATGACCGCGCCGCCCCTGACGTAGTAGTTCCCGATGCGGGCGTGGAACGCCGCGACCGAGTCGGGCTTGGCGATCAGGATGACCGGCAGGTTCTTCGCGAACAGAAGTTGCCACTCGTTGTAGAGCTTGCGGCGCTGCGCCTGGTTCCCGAGCGCCTCGGCCTGCGCGAAGAGGTCGTAGGTGCGCCGCTCGCTGGGGGTCATGGCGGCGAGGTCGGGCACGCCGCCCTCCTGGGCGGGTTGCAGGCTGCGGCGCCAGTAGTGCAGCGCCCCGCCGGGCTGCCAGATGTCCTTGCGCAGCTGCGGGTCCGGCTGGTCCCCGAAGGTGGACAGCACCGATTCGAAGTTGCCGCTCAGGGCGGTGGACAGGACGGTGCTGCCCGTGACGCCCTGCAGGTTGACCTTCACGCCGATCCGCGCGAGGTCGCTCTGGAGGATCGTGCCGATGCCGGGCATGGTGGCGCTGTCGGCGGCGTGCAGAATGTTGAATTCGACGTTCGGGCCGCCGCCGGGGAAGTTGCGGATGCCGTCGCGGTTGGTGTCGCGGTACCCGAGGCTGTCGAGGCGCACGGCGGCCTTCTGGAGGTTGTAGCCGCCCAGGTACCCGCGGGTGTTCGTGTACCACTCGCTGATGGGGGCGACGCCGTGACCGGGCAGGCTGGCCAGCCCGTTGAAGACCGTGTCGATGATCCGTTCGCGGTTCACGGCGAACTGCATGGCCTCGCGGAAGCGCAGGTCTCTGAAGGCCTTCTTCAGCCAGGGGTCGCGGCTGTCCTGGTTCAGCGCCCAGTGGACCGGGGGGTTGTTCAGGCCGACGCCGCGCACCACGCGGAAGTTCGCGCCGGCCACCTCCTGGCGTTTCAGATCCGGGAACTGCGCGCCGGTGATGGGCGCCGAGTCCAGCTGCCCGGCCCGGAACGATGCGATCTGCGCGTCCGGGCTCTTGATGATCAGGTACTCCAGGCGGTCCATGTACGGCAGTTGCGTGCCGGCCGGGTCGCGCCGCCACGAGTGCGGGTTGCGGGTCAGGGTGACCTTCTGGTCGACGGTGTAGCTGCTGAGCATGAACGGCCCGGTGCCCACGATGTCCTTCAGGGGCGTGTTCGTCGCCCAGGCTTTCATGAAGCCGTCCGGGTCGCGCTGCGGGTTGAAGCGCGCGAGTTTGTGCTGCGGGAGGATCGGCACGAAGGTCAGGGCCTGCAGCATCGCGCCGTACGGGCGGGGCGCGCTGACCTTCACGGTGTGGGCGTCCACCTTCGCGAAGGTCAGGGGGTCCCTGCCGACGCGGAACACGGCGGACTGGTTGGCTTTCAGGCCGGTGTTCGCGGCGACGTCGTTCAGGGTGAACAGCACGTCGTCGGCGTTGAAGTCCTGGCCGTCGCTCCATTTCACGCCGCGCCGGAGGTTCGGTAGTTGGCTGGAACTATGCCCGACACCACTGAAATGGGAGCGTCCGGGGCCTATCCCCGGACGTGTCAAAAGAGCTCCCACTCGAGAGTTTCGTCTGTCAGAACCCCGCCTGT